>CAVEET010000114.1:0-12229 GCA_963614835.1 Bulleidia sp.
GGTGATCTCCGCCTTGAGAGGGCGGCGTCCTAAACCGCTAGACGAACGGGCCATAGGCCTCGGCAAAAAAGAAGTGGTAGCCCGTACCAGATTCGAACTGGTGATCTCCGCCTTGAGAGGGCGGCGTCCTAAACCGCTAGACGAACGGGCCACATGACATCTGCACTGCCGTGCTGCGAGAAAATATATTACGGGACAAAAAACGTCAGCGCAAGAAGAAATTCCAAATTGCCGAAAAATTGTCGGCAGGTTATGGAACACGCAGGTAAACTGGGTAGTTAATTCAAGTTGAGATGGACCAAAAGAGCTTCGCGCTCGTTGGGAATGTTGTCTTCGATCACGGCGTCGAGGGCGGAGTTGAGAAGCTGCCCCAGTTCCGGCCCGGGCTTGACTCCGGCACGGATCAGGTCGCCGCCGTTGACGGCGAGCATCTTGAGCGTATAGGGCTCCCCCGCCTCCAGTAGCTCGTGCGCCAGCGCGCGCATTTCCTCGATTGTCTCGACATAATAGAAGCACGACGGGGCCTTGCCGAGCGTATCAGCACGCTTAAGGTCCATGAGCTCGTCAATCAGACGGGCCGTGTCGACGCCCTCGCCAGAAAGCGCGCACATCATATTGAGCAGGCAGGATCGCTCGGGACGCAGCGGTTTGTCGTGATATTTGATGAGCAGGCACACGTCGCGCACCAGGTCGTGCGAGAGAGCCAGGCGATCCATAATGACGCGCGCTTTCTTGGCGCCGAGCTCGGGATGACCGTAGAAGTGTCCGCTGCCGTCGTGATCGACCGTAAAGCACTCGGGCTTGGAGACATCGTGCAAAAACGCCGCCCACATAAGGCTCGACGATGGCGCGACGCCGTCGCACAGCGCCAGCTCCCCTGCCACTGTCAGCACACGGGCGATATGCTCGTAGACGTTAAACGCATGGTAGACACTTCGCTGATCAAACCCGCGACCCGCTGACAACTCGGGCACGGCGGCACAGATGAGCTCGGGATAGCGAAGCATCGCGTCTCCCCCATGACCGGTCGAAAGAATGCCCTCGAGCTCAATACCCACACGCTCGCGCGCCACGGCATCGAGCAGCGGCGCGCACTCGGCAAGCGCACGCTTAGTCTCGGGCTCAATCATAAAGTCCAGACGGCAGGCAAAGCGCACCGCACGCAGCATGCGCAGGGCGTCCTCGTTAAAGCGACGCTTGGGATCACCGACAGCGCGAATCAGCTTGCGCTCCAGATCACCCTGGCCGTCGTAGCGGTCGACAAGCCCGCGCTCGGGATGCCAGGCCATGGCGTTGACGGTAAAGTCGCGGCGCGCCAGATCGTCCTCGAGCGAGGCGGCACGCTCCACACTCTGGGGATGGCGACCATCGGTGTAAAAGCCATCCAGACGGTACGTGGTGACCTCGATACGCTCGCCATCGGAAATAGCCGTGATTCCGCCAAATTTAATGCCCGACTCCACAACCGCGATGCCGGCTGCCTCGAGCGCCGATTTAGACTCCTGCCACAGGCCGCTGCAGCACATGTCAACATCGTGGCTGGGACACCCCAACAGGGCGTCGCGCACCCAACCGCCAACGTACCAAGCCTCAAGACCAGCCGCCTCAAGCGCGCGCAGGACGCGCAGGGAGGCATCGGACGGTTGCGTACCGTTGAGCGAAACATTGCACATACCTGTGGCCTCCTGCGACTATCAAATTGGCTATCGATTGCGTCTGCAAGAAGTCTAGCAAGAAACAGCCTCCACTGCACACGCAAGTCCGATAAACAAAAACGCATCCGTCCTAGTCTAAGACGGATGCGAAATAATCAAACTATTCAGACAAGGTGCCGGAACTAGCAGACCTGGCGAACCTCGATGTGCTTCTTATATTCGTCCACCTTGGCAAAATCACCCAAACCAGGGCACTCGACCACGTTGGCGCCAGTGGCCATCGAAAGGCGCAGGGCGTCCTCGACGCGCTCGGGGGCGTCGTGCCACACGGACAGGAAGGCAGCGAGCGAGGAATCGCCGGCGCACACCGTCGACAGCAGCTTGACGTCGAAGGTGCGGTTGGCAAACCAGATGTGCTCGCCGTTGGAGAAGTACGCACCGGCGCCACCAAGGGTCAGCAGCACGTTCTTGGCGCCCTTGGTATGAAGCTCGGCCATAGCGCCCTTGACGGACTCATCGTCGCCACCGCTCACCTTAATGCCAAAGATGTCGAGCAGCTCATCGTCATTGGGCTTGATCAGCAGTGGCTCCAGAGCAATGAGGTCTGCCAGCTGATGGCTCGAGATGTCGAGGACGAACTCGGCCCCCTTGGCCTTGACACGGCGCAGGACCTCGGCCAAGAAGCCCTCGGAAGTGTTGGGAGGCAGCGAGCCGCTGATGACCAGGCAGGTCATGTCATCGAGCGAATCGATGAGCTCAAACATCTCCTGCTCGTTAGCCTCGTTGATGGCGGCACCGGCGTTGACCATGTTGTACTCGGTGTCGGGGCCGGCATTGAGGAACACGTTGACGCGCGTGATGCCGTCGGTCCACACGGGCTTGACGGGCACGCCCAGGGCCTCGGCGCCCTTAACGATAAACTCACCCGAGAAGCCGGCGAAGAAACCCAAGATCGTGGTGTCGACACCGTAGTGGTCAAGCGTAAACGAGACGTTGAGGCCCTTGCCGTTGGGCGTGTAGACGGCGTTGCGGGTACGCGTGACGGTGTTGGCAGCAAGGCCGTCGCAGGCGATGTTGTAGTCGATGGCGGGATTTGCAGTGAGCGTGTAAATCATGAATGTTCCTTTCACGAAGCAACGTGTTGATGAAAGTATATTCCACGCATCGGTAAAAGGCTAGGACAACTCGGTGAACGGTGTGGAAGCGATGAAGTACGGCAGGACATCTCTCCCCCATGGCGGAACAAAAAAGGCGCCCCGGCCGAAACCGGGGCGCCGCATGCGCACGAATATGTCGCGTTTCGATTACTGACGATCGAGCTTGCGGACAGCAACGCGCTTGCTGTACTCATCGACGTGACCGAAGTCGCCAATACCGACAGACTCGGCAACGTTGGCGCCGGTAGCCATAGCGAGCTTCATGGCCTCCTCGACGTTGTCGCGATCCCTGTACCACTTGTGCAGGAACGCAGCGAGGGTGCAGTCGCCGGCGCAGACGGAAGAAACCAGCTTGATGTTGAACTCACGCTTGGCGTACCAGATGTCCTCGCCGTTGGAGAAGTAAGCGTCGCCGCGGCTACCACGGGTGAGCAGCACGTTCTGAACGCCAGCGTCGTGAGCCATCTTCATGGCAACGCGAACCTCGTCGTCGGTGTCGACCGGCACGCCGAAGATGGCCTTCATCTCGTGATGGTTCGGCTTGATGAGCAGCGGCTTCTTGTGAGCGAGCTCCTTGAGCTTGTCGGAGGACAGGTCCAGGACGACGTCGGCGCCACGAGCCTGAGCGTGCTCCATGACCTGAGCCAGGAAGTCGGGCGTAGCTTTGGGAGGCACGGAGCCGGAGACGATCAGGCACTCAAGATCGCCCGCGGTGTCCAGGATGTTGTAGAGCTCCTCCTGGTGCTGCGGCGTAATAGGAGCACCAGGGTTCAGGATGCCGTACTCGTGCTGGCCATCGTTGACGTAGGTGTTGATGCGCGTGATACCGTCGGTCCAGACCGGGCGGCACAGGCAGCCCAGGTTCATGACTTCCTCGACGATAAACTTACCCGTGAAGCCAGCGAAGAAGCCGAGCGCGACGGTGTCGACGCCCATCTTCTTAAAAGCGAAGGACACGTCGAGGCCCTTGCCGTTAGCCGTGTAGCTGGCCGAGCCGGTGCGGACGTTCTCGTCGGGCTCGAGCGGAGAGCTCGAAACCGTCATGTCGACAGCCGGGTTAGCGGTTAGCGTGTAGAACATTTACAGTACCCCCTGTATATGTGAGGGCCGCGTGGCCGGCCCATTCCAACCACGCGGTTACCTCTGATACCAAATTAGCGAGCTGCGGACTCGAGCAGTTCCTTGACCTCGGCGGCGGTGTTGCAGGCGAGCGCCTTCTCGGCGAGCTCGTCGCACTCGGCCGTGGTCCACTGGCTGATGGTCTTGCGGGCACGCAGGATCGACGGAGCGCTCATCGAGAACTCCTCCAGGCCCCAGCTGATCAGCAGCGGCTCGAGCAGCGGATCGGCAGCGGCCTCGCCGCACATACCGACCATGATGCCGGCCTTCACACCGCTCTCGATGATGTTCTTGAGCGAGCGGAGCACGGCGGGATAGTACACCTGGTACAGGTTGGAGATGGTGTCGTTGCCACGGTCGGCGCACATGGTGTAGCCGATCAGGTCGTTGGTGCCGATGGAGAAGAAGTCGGCAACCTCGGCAAGACGGTCTGCGAGCAGCGAAGCGGCAGGCGTCTCAACCATGATGCCGACCTCGATGTTCTCGTTGAACTTGCGACCCTCTTCGGTCAGCTCGGCCTTGCACTGCTCGACGAGCTCCTTGACAGCCAAGACCTCCTCGACGCAGGTGACGAGCGGGATCATGATCTTGACGTCACCGAAGGCGCTAGCGCGCAGCAGAGCGCGGAGCTGGACCTTGTACTGGTCGGGATTGGCCAGGCAGTAACGCACGGCGCGGAAGCCCATGAAGGGGTTGTCTTCCTTGACCATGTGCAGATACGGAATCTCCTTGTCGCCACCCACATCGAGCGTGCGGATGATGACCGGAGCACCCTTGAGCGCGCTGGCGACCTTACGGTAGGCGTTGAACTGCTCCTCCTCGGAAGGAAGCTCAGCGGAGTCCATGAACAGGAACTCGGAGCGGAACAGACCGATGGCCTCGGCGTCGTGATCGAGCGCGTTGGGCACGTCATCGGGGTTACCGATGTTGCAGGCGATGATCTTCTTGATGCCATCGGCAGTCACGGACGGCTTGCCACGGAAGGCCTCGAGGGCTGCCTTCTCGGCAGCGAAGGCCTCGGCCTTGGCGGTGTAGGCAGCGAGCGTCTCCTCGTCGGGATCGGCCTCGACGATACCCTTGCCACCGTCGACGACAACGGTCATACCGTTGCGCAGCGCGGTGCAGCTGTTGGAAACCGAAAGGACAGCCGGGATCTCAAGGGCGCGCGCGATGATCGCGGAGTGCGACGTGCGGCCACCGGTCTCGGTGACGATACCGGCAACGTGGGCCTTATCGATCGTGGCGGTCATGGACGGCGTGAGGTCGTGCACGACAACGACGGTGTTCTCGGGCAGGACAGAGAGGTCGACGACCTCCTTGCCCAGCAGCTCGGCCAGAATACCGGTACGGATGTCGGCGATGTCGGCCGCGCGCAGACGAAACATCTCGTCGTCCATGGACAGGAACATGTTTTCGAACATGGTCGAGGTGTCCATGAGCGCCTGCTCGGCGCAGGTACCGCCGTCAATGGCGGCGTTGATGGCGTCGGTCATGCCCGGGTCCTGAGCCAGGACAATGTGTCCGCTCATGATCTCGGCCTCGGCCTCGCCCACCGTCTCCTTCATGTGGTCGGCCTGAGCCTGGGTCTTCTCGCAGAAGACCGAAAGAGCGGACTGATAGCGCTCCTTCTCTGCTGCCGAATCAGCAATCTCGTGCGGCTCAAACGTCAAGTCGGGATCGACGGCGACCATGACGGTGCCGATACCGATGCCCTCGGAAGCGTTGACTCCCTGATACATTCCCATTCCTCTCTCCGTGTCATGTGATAAAGCGTTTTGCCATATCCATGACAAAAGAGCGCAGTTACCTTACAACAGGTCACTGCGCCCCCAAATATGAACTTAGTTGTTCAACATGCGACCCGTTTGAGTTCTACTCGCCAAGACCGCTCTTGATGAGCTCGATGGCAGCAGCCAGAGCCTCGGCCTCGTCGGCGCCGTCGCACTTGACCTCGACCTCGGTACCGCAGGGGATACCAGCAGCCATGAGGGCCATCGGGGACTTGCCGTTGACCTCCTTCTCGGGGGTGACGACCGTCACGTCACAGGCGTACTTGCCCATGGTGGAGGCGAACAGACCAGCCGGACGCATGTGCAGACCCTGAGGATTAACGAGGGTAGCCTTCTCAGAAACCATAGTTGACTCCTTTTTGTGTTTAACCCCTGTCATGCATGTGGCAGGAGTCAGATTCACGACGTTGTTTATATTAACTCACATCAAACGGTTTTTCATTATGTTTCAGACGAATTATTGGACAGATGTGTTTGTCGTCCGCTTGCTCGCCCACAGGGGCCCGCGCGTGGCCTGTGAGATTTCCTGCTCTACAGTCCTGCTCGCACGAAGAGCGCATTAAGTGCTCTTCGGCTCGTGCGGAACTCGCGATAAATCTCACAGGCCGCGCGCGGGCCCCTGTGGGCGAGCAAGCTGCGGAAACCCAGTCGGTCCAAAGTAATGTCGGCTGAAAGGAATTCTGGCTGATGATCTGTTCGCGACAAGGACTCGATAGGCGGCCCCCTCTATGCCCTTTTATAAGTTGCGGTGAAATAGGGACTGAATTTGGGGTTGAACCGTTTAAACAGTCCCTATTTCACCGCAACTTATGGGAGGGATAGAAAAAAGGCGGAGGCCCTGGAGAGGGTCTCCGCCTTATATACAGGGGGCGATGTTATTCGCGAGCTGGAAGATTAGACCAGGCGGGCGTTGATCGTCTTGGTGATCTCGGCGGCGTCGGTGGAACCCTTGACAGTGGCACGGAAGTCCTCGTCCATGAGCGCCTCGGCGACCTTGGACAGGATCTTGAGGTGCGTGGTGCCGGCCTGTGCACCGGGGATGAGAAGGGCAATAGCCACGTTGACGGGAGCGCCGTCCATGGTGTCCCAACCGGTCACACCGGACTCGTCCTTGACGACGATGACGGCAGCCTCGGTAATGGCGTCGGACTTGGCATGCGGGATGGCGAAGCCCTCCATCATGCCCGTGGTGCCCTCGGCCTCGCGGGCCAGGAAGGCGTTCATCACGGCGTCGGCGTCGTTTGCGATACCGGCCTTGACGGCCTGGTTGGAAACGAAGCTCAGAGCCTCGTCACGAGAAGCGAAGTCCTCGGCGACAAAGACATTCTCGACCTTCACGAAGTCGGCAGCCTCGGCCTTGGGAGCCTCGACGGCAGCGGCCTTGGGAGCCTCAACCGACTTGGCTGCAGGAGCGGCCTTCTGGTTCTTCTCGAAGTCGTACTTCTTGAAGGCCACGAACAGGATGCCACCGACCACAGCGCCGATGAGGATCGCGAGAACCCACAGCGGACCGTTCTCGACAACGGGCAGGACCAGGAAGCCACCGTGAGGCGCCGGATCGTGAACGTTGAACATAATGGTCAGGATCGAAGCGATAGAAGAACCGAGCATCATGATGGGCATGACGGGCCAGATGTTCTTGGTCATGAACGGAATGGCGCCCTCGGTGATGTGGGTGCAACCAAGGATGAGGTTGACGACACCGGCGTCATGGTCCTCCTGGCTGAAGTACTTCTTGCCGACAACGACGGCGAAGGTGGTGATCAGCGGCGGAACGATGCAGGCGGCGGAAACGGCAGCCATGAAGTTGGTTCCGAAGTTGTAGGTATCGGTGCCAACACCGGCGGCCAGTGCCTCGGTGAGCATAGCGGTACCGGTAACGTAAGCAGCCTTGTTGACCGGGCCGCCCATGTCAAAGGCGCACATGCAGCCGATGGCAAGACCCAGGACAACGGCGCCAGAGGCGGACAGGCCCTTGAGGAAGTCCATCATGGCGGTGTTGATGGCAGCCATGGGGCCGGAAATGCCGAGCATGACCAGGCCGACGATAGCCGTCGAGAACAGCGGGTACAGGAAGATAGCCTTGAGGCCGTCCAGGTTCTTGGGCAGACCGGCAAAGACCTTCTCGAGCAGCAGGATGACATAACCGGCGAGGAAGCCGCCGACGATGCCGCCCAGGAAGCCGAAGCCCACGCCGGCGCCACCGGCGTCGATCATGCCGGTCTCGGCGTTAACAGGCAGGCCCTGGATGGCGATCATACCGGCAACAAAGCCGGGGACGAGCGCCGGGCGCTTGCCGATGGACTCGGCGATGTAGGCGGAAAGCACCGGAACCATAAGGTTCATGGCGATGCCGCCGATGATCTTGAGCATAGCAGCAAAGCTGTTGTAGTCAGACGCCGTCGAATCGAAGGACGTAATGCCCCACAGGAACGAAACGGCGGTCAGAACACCACCAGCAACGACGAAGACCAGCATGTGGCTGACGCCGTTCATGAGGTGCTTGTAGATGATGTGGCCGATGGACTCCTTCTCCTCAACCTCGTCCTCGACATCGGCAGCGGCTGCAACCGTGCTGTCGCCCTTAGCGGCGAGCGCGCGGTCAATCAACTTACCGGCGGCCTCAACGGACAGGGCCTTGGAAACACCAACGGAAACCATGGGCTTGCCGGCGAAACGCTCGGCCTGGACATCCTTATCGGCTGCGACGACGACGGCCTTGGCGCCAGCGATCTCACTCTTGGTGAGCTCGTTCTCGACACCGACCTGGCCATGAGTCTCGACCTTAATGGTCAGACCACGCTCGGCAGCTGCCTTCTCCAGCGCCTCCTTCGCCATGAAGGTGTGCGCAATGCCGGTCGGGCAACCGGTGGCGGCGATGATGTCAAACTTAGCCATGTGTCCCTCCTTCTTGAGTACAGCGCCCGCGGGCGCTCCCCTACACGCGCTTCGATGCGCGTTTTTCCACAACTGAAAGATACCAACCTACCGTCCGCGTGAGAAGAGCTAAGGTGCAAATCTCCGGTGAAAGGTTCTTTCATAACCGTAAACGGTAGGTGAAAGTTTACCATCAACACTTGAAACGGCAAGGTGTATCTTGTAATTGAAAATGCCCGTATACTATGGCATTGCAAATCAAGCTAGATTTTCATGCCAACCAGGAGCCATCCATGACCGATAGTAGCAAGAGCGCACTTTCCCTCATTAGCACCCATCAGGGATACAGCGAGTCCGAGCAGCGCATTGTCGACTATATATTGGAGCACCAGTCCGAGGCTCCACGCCTCACGGCGGCTCAGCTCTCACGCGCCGCTGCCACGTCCGAGGCGACCGTTTCGCGCTTCTGCCGCAAGCTTGGGTTTGGCAGCTTTCGCAGCTTTCAGTTTTCGTTGGCGAGGGATTTGGAAAGCCAGCGCAACGAGGGCCTGACCGACGAGGTCTCGCTCGACAATATGGAGCAGAGCCTCAAGAACATCCTGGCTGCCAAGGTGAGCGAGCTTAATGCGACTATCGACGGGATCGACCACGATACGCTGGCGGCTGTTGTGCATGCCCTTAAGCATGCAGGGGTTATTGAGTTTGCGGCTGTGGGCAATACGAACGCGGTCGCGCTCGATGCGACGTTTAAGTTTTCGCAGCTGGGCCTGCGCTGCATGGCGAGCACCATTAGCGAGACATCAATCGGCTTTGCGCTCACGTTGCGCCCGGGTGACGTTATCGTGCTAATCTCAAACTCTGGCAAATCGCGCCGACTGAATCGCATGGCAAAAGCGGCTCGCGACTGCGGCGCAACCGTAGTCGTCATCAGCAGCGACAGCAAATCCCCACTCGCGCGCCTGGCAGACTACACTTTTAATACCGTCAACCACGAAGCGCTACTGACGACGGGCGACTTTGCGTTCTCCAAGATCAGCGCCACGATGATCATCGAAGTCATCTACAACTTCCTGCTGCCCGAGATTGAAGACGCGCGTGAGCATATCAGCTACTACGAGGAGCTCATCCAGCCGGATAAAGTCGTTGAGTAGGTAGATTGGGGAGCCGATAGACGCCTCTCGTCACGAAACCCGCCCATCTGCTACGTTTTAACCGCAACCGCCAACCATACACCCAAAATAGAGAAAACCGCAGGTGTTCTACCTGCGGTTTTCTTTTTTCAATTCTTGGCATGGTTGCCGATGCCCTACCAAACGTAGTAGATGGCCCCGTTTCGTGGCGGCCGGGTTGGAAATGCATGTGGCGGCTCGGCCTAGGCACGCGCCTCCGCAAGCATCTGCCTGGCGTGCGCCAGGCTTGCCTCGGACTGATCGCCGCTCAACATGCGGGCGATCTCGGCGATACGCGCTTCGCCGGTTACCTCGTCCAAATGCGTCTGGGGAACATCGCCCGGTTCCTTGCTGACGACATAATGCTTGTCAGCCATGACGGCGACCTGCGCCAAGTGGGTTACGACAATCACCTGATGCGTAGCGGCGAGATCTGCCAGCACGCCCGCGAGCGCACGCGCCGTGGAGCCACCGACACCGGCATCGACCTCGTCAAACACCAGCGTATCAACACCGTCCGCGTTACCGAGGACAACCTTGCTTGCAAGCATGACGCGGCTGAGCTCGCCGCCCGACGCAATGCGGCGCAGGGGACGTGGCGTCAAGCCGACACCGCTGCGGTATAGCAGCTCGTAGCTCGAAGGACCAACGGGCGTCCACTCAGCACGGGGAAGATCGCGCGACTCCCAGACGAGCTCGGCACTACCCATCTCCAAGCGCGCCATCTGGCGGCCAACCTCGTGGCAGAAGCGCGGGGCCGCCGTATTGCGCGCGCGCTTAAGCGCCTTGGCAGCGGCAAACAACTCGCGCTCGGCGCTCCCGAGTTCCTCACGCGCCTTTTTAATCTGCTCATCGCCATCATCGACCAGGGACAACAGCTCTTGCGAGCGATCGCGCATGGCAAAAACATCGTCCATAGTGGGACCCCACTGACGCAACAGACCCTTGAGGTCGGAATACCGCTCACGCATGCGAGCGAGCTCGCGCGGGTCGAAGGCGACGCCATCGCGATAGGAACGAAGCTCGTTCGCGCAATCCTCAAGGGAGATAAGGGCATCCGAAAGCGCATCGGCAATGTCACCCAGTTTTCGATCGACGGTAGCCATGCGGGAAAGTTCTGCCACGGCGCTGTTCACGGCGTCGAGCGCTCCCCCTTCGGAGGCAAGCGATGCATGGGCATCGTTAGCTGTGGCAACCAGTACCTCGGCATGTTCGGAGCGCGGCAGCAGTTCCTCGAGTTCCTCATACTCGCCCGGTTTGGGGTCGACCTCGGCGATACGCTCGAGGGCAAAACGCGCTTCCTCGACGCGACTCCCCTGCGCACGCGAGGCTTCCTCCACACGGCGAAGCTCCTTGGCGGCGGCACGCGAAGCCTTAAAGCAGGTGCGATACTTCTCGAGTGCCTCAAGCGCCGCGCGCCCAGCCCAAGCATCGACCATGGCAACATGGTGCGCCGGGTCGAGCAGGCGCTGATGTTCATGCTGGCCACATAGATCCATCATCACGCCGACGCGCTCCGAAAGCTCGCGCACGCTGGCAATGCGGCCGTCAATTTTTACGCGGCTGCGGCCCTCGGCAGAAAGGCTGCGCTGCACGGTGAAACCATCCGTGTCGTGCGGGCCGTCGAACAGGCGCGCCTCGACGCTGGCAAGCGCCTCGCCCTCGCGAACCGTCGACGAATCGGCGCGCTCGCCCAAAATAAGCTTGAGCGCCGAAAGCAGCGCGGTCTTGCCGGCGCCGGTCTCACCGGTCAGGACAGTCAAGCCGGCACTCGGCACCAGCGTCGCCTCGCGAATGAGTGCAATGTTAGAAACCTGCAGCTCATCGATCATGACGGACTCCGTAGAATACGCGGCTCACCGAGTTATAGAAGCTCTCGGGGCCGTAATCCAGCAGCAGCACATCACCGGGCCCACGACGCACCGCCACGCTCTCAACGGTGCCATCACAGGTAATAAACTGTCCATCGATAGCGATCGCCGGAACGCTCGGACGGTCATCAGACATAAAGATTTCGACGACATCACTCGGCGAAGTCAAGAAGGCACGGGCCTGAATGGTGTGCGGCGCAATGGGTACGCAGACCATGCCCGTATAGTCGGGGCTCACGATGGGGCCACCGGCACTGAGCGCGTAACCCGTAGAACCAGTCGCCGTGGACACGACCACGCCGTCGCCACGCAGTCGGTCGATATGGTGGCCGGATACCGTGATGTCAAACTCGACCATATCGGACAGCGGACCGCGGGTAAGCGCCATGTCGTTGAGGGCGAAGGTGCGAACGACATCCTTCGTACCGTCTTCGCGCACGGACACGATATCCGCGGCGATGGTAGCGCGACGGCTCACATGCAGCTCGCCGGACAGGGCGTCGCTCACGACCTGCAGAATGTCGCGCTCCTCGGGACTCGCAGCAGTTAAAAAGCCCAGGTGACCATAGGAAAGACCGAGGATAGGAATCT
>CAVEET010000115.1:0-2715 GCA_963614835.1 Bulleidia sp.
CCTTTAAGGAGTACAGCGCCCGCCTGCACCGCACCGGCCGTGCCGTGCGCCTGCGTGACCTGCTGGACTTTAATGCCAACGGTCGCACGCCGGTTTCGCTCGACGAGGTGGAGCCCGCGCTCAACATCGTCCGCCGCTTTAACACCGGCGCCATGTCGTACGGTTCCATCAGCAAAGAGGCACACGAGTGCATGGCCATCGCCATGAACCGCCTGCACGGCCGTTCCAACTCCGGCGAGGGCGGCGAGGATCCGCGCCGCGAGACCCCGCTGGCTAACGGTGACTCCAAGAATTCCGCCATCAAGCAGGTGGCAAGCGCGCGCTTTGGCGTGACGAGCCGCTACCTGTGCAGCGCCTTCGAGATTCAGATCAAGATGGCCCAGGGCGCCAAGCCCGGCGAGGGCGGCCACCTGCCCGGCAAGAAGGTCTACCCCTGGATCGCCGAGGTCCGTCAGTCCACGCCCGGCATCGGCCTGATCTCGCCTCCGCCGCACCACGACATCTACTCCATCGAGGACCTGGCGGAGCTTATCTTCGATCTTAAGAACGCCAACCCCGGCGCACGCGTGTCGGTCAAGCTGGTCAGCGAGGCCGGCGTCGGCACCATCGCCACCGGTGTGGCCAAGGGTGCCGCCGACAAGATCTTGATCAGCGGCCACAACGGCGGCTCCGGTGCTGCGGCGCGCGATTCGATCTGGCACGCCGGTCTGCCGCTGGAGCTCGGCCTTGCCGAGGCTCAACAGACGTTGCTGCAAAACGGTTTGCGCTCGCGCGTGGTGCTCGAGGCCGACGGCAAGCTCATGGACGGTACCGATGTCGCCGTTGCCTGCCTGTTGGGTGCCGAGGAGTTTGGCTTTGCGACCATGCCGCTCATCTCCATGGGCTGCCTCATGCAGCGCGACTGCCAGCAGGATACCTGCCCGGCCGGCATCGCTACGCAAAACTGCCGCCTGCGTCGCGGCTTCCGCGGCAAGCCCGAGCACGTCGAGCACTTTATGCTCTTTGTTGCCGAGCAGCTGCGTGAGGTCATGGCGAGCCTGGGCTTCCGCACCGTCGACGAGATGGTCGGCCATCCCGAGTGCTTGCGCCAGATTGAGGTCCCGGGCAACCGCAAGGCCAACCTGCTCGATCTGTCGCCCGTGCTGGCGAGCGCGACCTGTGAGTTTGGTGCCCACATCCCGGGTGCCGACGGCCGTCACTTCCTGCCCCAGATGGCTGCGGACAGCGAGCTCGACAAGACGCTCGACTCCACGTTGTTTGTGCCCTATACGGCCGATGCCCGTGCGCACCTGCGCCCGATTCGCTTCCGCGCCGATATCGCCAACGTCAACCGCTGCGTGGGCACCATCTTGGGCAACGCGGTGACCAAGGCGCATCCCGAGGGCCTGCCCGCCGGCTCCATCACCATCGATTGCGATGGTTCGGCCGGTCAGAGCTTTGGCGCGTTCCTTCCGCGCGGCATTACGCTCAATGTGTGCGGTGACGCCAATGACTACTTTGGCAAGGGCCTTTCGGGCGGCGAGGTGTCGGTGCGCCCCAACCCGCATGCGACCTACAAGTTCGACGAGAACATCATCGTGGGCAACGTGGCGTTCTTTGGCGCCACGAGTGGCCGCGGCTTTATTAACGGCCTGGCAGGCCAGCGCTTTGGCGTACGCAACTCCGGTGCCACCGTGGTGGTCGAGGGCTGCGGCAACCATGGCTGCGAGTACATGACGGGCGGTCTGGCGCTCATCCTGGGCGAGGTCGGGCAGAACTTCGCTGCCGGCATGACGGGCGGCGTGGCTTATGTCTTTGACCAGTACGGCACGCTCGATGCCCGCGTGAACCGCGAGAGCGTTGAGCTCAAGGCCCCGACGGCCGGCGAGCTGGCGCAGATTCGCGCGCTCATCCAGGAGCACGTGGACGCGACGCAGAGCCCGCGCGGCATTAAGCTGCTCTACAGCTTTGAGACGATGAGCAAGCACTTTGTGAAGGTCATTCCAACCGAGTACGAGCGCGTGCTGGCGATTGTCGCCGCCGCCGAGGCCGTCGGCAAGACGCATGCGCAGGCCGAGGAGCTGGCGTTTGACATTGTGACCGGTCGCGCCGACGCTGCCGATGTCGCTCGCTTTGATGTGGCGGGTGGTGCTGCTGGCGCGGGCGCTGCGTCCGTGGCTGCCAGCTCTGTTGCTTCGACCAAGAAGGAGGCGTAAGTGCCATGGGTAAGCCCGGTGCTTTTCTTGATATCGATCGCGTGACCCACGAGCTGCGCCCCGTGGAGGAGCGCAACCGCGATTTCGATCCGCTGTACGTGGAGCTCGACGACGATGCGCGCCGTGCCCAGGCGAGCCGCTGCATGATGTGCGGTGTGGCGTTTTGTCAGATGGGCGCGAGCTTTGGCAAGGCACGTCCGAGCGGCTGCCCGCTGCACAATTTGATTCCCGAGTGGAACGAGCTGGTGTACCGCGGCCGCTGGGATGAGGCTGCCGAGCGCCTGTCGCTCACCTCGCCCATGCCCGAGTTTACGAGTCGCGTGTGCCCGGCGTTGTGCGAGGCCGCGTGCAACCTGGGTTCGGTCGATGGCCAACCCACGACGATCCATGACAACGAGCGTGCGATCAGCGACCATGAGTGGGCCAACGGCGGTCCGCGCCGCTTTGAGCCGGCGGGGGAGGGCACACCCACGGTTGCCGTGGTGGGCTCCGGTCCTGCTGGTCTGGTGGCAGCATGGGA
>CAVEET010000116.1:0-15352 GCA_963614835.1 Bulleidia sp.
AGGGACGGATTTTGCCGAGTTGTTGTTATAGATTGAGATTTTCTAGCAGGCGGGTATGGTTTGTCTCGATCTGTAACAGGTAGGGGTCAAAAGTGGGTCTAGCTGTTACAGATTGAGATTGTTGAGGTTGGGTCGAGGGGAATATCTCGATCTGTAACAGTAAGACCCGGTTTTGCCGAGTAACTGTTACAGATTGAGACGAACCGACGGGCCGCTCTGCCCCATCCACCTGCCGCCACCTGATATTCGCCGATTTCCGTTGTGCCGCCGTGCTCCCATGCCATATCCTCTAGACAACTACGCGGCATCATCGCCGCCGCGCCTACAAGAGAGGAATGTCCATGACCACACCTGCATCCAAGCTGCTCCAGCCCATTACGGTTGGCCCCCTTGAGCTCAAGAACCGCATTATGTTTCCGCCGCTGACCACCGGCTACGAGGAGCGTGACGGTTCCATCGGCGAGCGCAGCCTGGCTTTTTACGAGCGCTTGGCCCGTGGCGGCGTGAGCTACATCGTCATCGGCGACGTTGCTCCCGTCATGACCGCAAGCCCCACGCCCAAGCTGGCAACCGACGCCCAGATCCCCACGTTTAAGGCGCTGGCCGATGCCGTCCACAAGCACGGCGCCAAGGTCGCGCTGCAGCTGTTCCACCCCGAGTACGATGTGCCCGGTGTCGGCCGCATGGTCATGGGCTCCATGGCTGCCGCCAAGGCCGCGCAGGAGGCCAAGGCCGCCGGCGACGAGGAGACCTTTGCCGCCAAGATGGCCGAGTCCAACGAGATTCGCAACCAGGCCTACGCCAAGCTGCACCACGACATGCAGCACTTTGTGAACGAGGCGAGCGTAGAGCAGCTCACCCAGATCAAGGAGGCCATCGCTGCCTCGGCCGCCCGCGCGCAGCAGGCCGGGATCGACGCCATCGAGGTCCACGGCGACCGTCTGGTGGGTTCGCTGTGCTCGGCCATCCTCAACAAGCGCACCGACGAGTATGGTGGCTCGTTCGAGAACCGCGTTCGCTATGCGCTCGAGGTCGTCGCTGCCATTAAGGAAGCAGCGCCGCAGCTGATGGTGGAGTACAAGCTCCCCGTGATCATGGAGAACCCCGACGGCACGCCGCGCGGCAAGGGCGGCCTGCAGCCCGACGAGGCCTGCGAGTTCGCCAAGCTGCTCGAGGGCGCGGGCATCGACATGATCCAGGTCGCGCAGGCCAACCACACCGGCAACATGGGAGACACCATTCCGCCCATGGGCGCCATGCCCTACAACTGGACGCTGCCCGTGGCCGAGCGCGTCAAGGCCCTGGTTTCCGTGCCGGTGGCAACCGTCGGCCGTGTTGTCTCGGTCGAGGCCGGCGAGAAGATTCTGGAAGACGGCGCGGCCGACATCATCGCCTACGGCCGCTCGCTCATGTGCGACCCCGACATTGCGCTGAAGGCCGCCACGGGCGAGCCCGTTCGCGAGTGCCTCAACTGCAACAAGGGCTGCGTCGATGCGATTCAAAATCGCAGGTACATCTCGTGCGTGCTCAATGCCGAGAACGGCGACGAGGCGACCATAGCCATTAAGCCGGGCGAGGGCGACAAGAAGATCGCCGTGGTGGGCGGCGGCATCGCCGGCCTAGAGGCCGCACGCGTGGCGGCCAAGCGCGGCTACGACGTGACCGTTTACGAGGCGAGCGATCATCTGGGTGGCCAGATTGTGCTGGCGGCTGCGCCTCCGCGCAAGGACGAGATCATGCGTTCCGTCGAGTACTACGAGAAGATTCTGCCCGGCCTGGGCGTGAAGGTTGAGCTCAGCCATGCCGCTACCGCTGAGGACCTCAACGCCGCCGACGCTGCGATTGTTGCCGTGGGCGCGCACGACGTGGTCATCCCCGTTCCGGGTGCCGACTCGGACAAGGTCGTCTCGAGCTGGGACGTGCTGGCCGGCAAGGTGGAGCTTACGGGCCGCGTCGCCGTCATTGGCGGTGGCCTGGTGGGCACCGAGACTGCCGAGTACCTGCTGCAGCGCGGCTGCGAGGTGGCGATTGTCGAGATGCTCGACAAGATTGCCGCGGGCGAGTCCGAGACCATTCTGCCGCTGATTATGAGCGACTTTGCAGAGCACAACGTGGAGCAGCACGTGAAGACCCGCCTGACCGCCATTACCGACGAGGGCGTGGAGGCCATTCGCACTACCGAGGACGGCGCCGAGGAGCCGGTAAAGATCGCCTGCGATTACGTGGTGATGGCCGTGGGCTCCAAGGCCAACGCGTTTGACCTGGATGGCGTGACGGTGCCCGTGACCTGCGTGGGAGACTGCTCGGGCGAGCGCACCGCCGACATCGCGAGCGCCATTCGCACGGCATATCACGCGGCCAACGAGCTGTAGTTGAGCATCGCGGCCAGGCGGGGCGGTAGCACGGATTCGTCTCGCCCGGCTGTGTCCCGTCGGGTGTCAACCGGTGCGGGGCCTGCAAGCGCAGCAGGTCCCGCCCTTTTTGTTTTGCTCCGGTGGATGGCAATGCGCGGTAATCATGAGGAGTGAGGACGTCTACTGCCTTGCAGATCACTCAAAATTATTGGGGGAGGGGTTAATAATTATATCCTCTATACCAAAGGACATAAAGAGATGCCAATTTTGTTGACAAGCGAATGACGATTAGCTGCGAGTCAGCTACCAGCGTAAATAATCGATAAAGAAATGTCGTAATTTGGTGCCAAATGCCCAGATAACGCCGCGTCTGCTTTAATTAACTGCTTTGAGCAAACAGTAAAATGCTACTATCTAACTTGCACGTAAGAAGGCAGATTAACGGTTAAGGCTAAGAAGTGGCAGGTATGTCGGAAGCAACTAGGACTCGCACGCATGCGCCCGAGGTTAGACAGCGCGCCGTCGAGATCCTCCAAGAGGGGGTCGGTCATCGCGCCCTCGCCGCGGAGCTTGGCATTCCCCAGGCCACGGCTCGTCAGTGGGCCCGCGCGTATGCTGTGGGCGGTGCCGACGCCGTTCTCAACGCCGGTTCGCATCATCACACCTATTCGTACGAAGTTAAGCTCGCCGTGGTCAAGGACCGCTTGGAAAACGGCTTAACGGTTCGCGAGGCCATGATCAAACACAAGATTCCAAGCGAGTCTTCGGTTAAGGCCTGGTGCCGCCAGTATCGCGAGAGCGGTGAGTCCGCACTGGTCGATAAGCCGCGGGGTCGCAAGCCGCGCGTTAAAAAGGCGGAATAGCAAACGGGATGGTGCGCCCACAGGGGCGCATTTTTCTTGCCGCCTCTCTGCTCCAAAGCGGACGTGCCCTTACCCCGTACGCCTAAAACTCCCCAGTTGACCGAAAACCTGCCGTCGCTACTCCTCAATTGAGCTATAACGTTAAACAATTGCAGCGTTTTTGCACGGGGGAGTGATGGTATGACGCTACTGTATTTCCTTACCCTGTTTCCGCTGGTACCGGCGCTGGGCATGCTGCTCGCGCGCGGTGACCGCGCCCGCGATGCGGTGGGGCTTGTAGGCTCCGGCATTATTATGGCGGTGACAGTTGTAGTCGCCGTCATGTTTTTTGGCACGGGTCCGCAGAGCTTTGAGGTTGCCCCCGGCACCTCGCATGTGCTCTCGATCATCAGCTCCGTCATCGACGTCATCCTGTGCGCCGTCATCCTGTACAACGCGTACAAATATAGGAACGCGCTCACCACGGTGTTCGGCATAGTCCAGCTGGTGGGTTCGCTCGCCTTTGCGGCCATGACGTTGCCCGCGGCCGAGGCCGTCACGGCGACACCGCTCTACCTGGACTACATGAGCGTGATCATGGTCCTCGCCGTCGGCATCGTCGGCAGCCTAATCTGCGTGTATGCCTTGGGTTATATGAAGGACTTCCAGGCCCATGACGAGCACGAGGCCGCGCTGTGCGGGCAGACCGCGCCCGACCGTCGCCCGCAGTTCCTGGCGCTTATGTTCCTGTTCCTCTCGGCCATGTTCGTCATCGTGACGAGCGACAACCTTGAGTGGCTGTTCTGCGGCTGGGAAATCACCACCGTGTGCTCGTTCCTTATGATTGGCTACACGCGCACGCCCGAGGCCATCAAGAACGCCTTTACCCAGATCATTCTCAACATGCTGGGCGGCATCGCGTTTTTGGCCGGACTCATGTATCTGCACGTTAACGGCATGCCTCTGACCATCTCGGGCATGATCGAGCTTGCCGGCGCCGGAACCGCGCAATCCGCGCTGCTGGTGATGCCGGTCGTCCTGCTGTCGCTCGCCGCACTCACCAAGGCCGCACAGATGCCGTTCCACACGTGGCTGTTGGGTGCCATGGTTGCCCCCACGCCCACGAGCGCCCTGCTGCACTCGTCAACCATGGTCAAAGCCGGCGTGTTCCTGATGGTCAAGCTGAGCCCGCTCTATGCCATCTATCCTGTGACCGGCTTTATGGTCACGAGTGTGGGTGCCGTCACGTTTTTGCTCGCTGCCCTCATGGCCATCTCGCAGAGCAACGCCAAACGCGTGCTCGCGTACTCCACCATTTCCAACTTGGGCCTCATCAGTGCCTGCTTGGGTGTCGGCGCGCCCGAGGCCGTATGGGCGGCCATCTTCCTGATCCTGTTCCACACGGTGGCAAAGTCGCTGCTGTTCCTGTGCGTGGGCACGGCCGAGCATCATATCGGCAGCCGCGATATCGAGGACATGGACGGCATGTTCAGCCGCATGCCGCACCTGACGCGCCTGATGATGCTGGGCATCATGGGCATGTTTGTGGCGCCGTTTGGCATGCTCGTGTCCAAGTGGGGCGCCCTGGTGGCGTTCGCGCAGACCGGCAACGTGCTCATGATTATGGTGCTTGCCTTTGGCTCAGCCGCGACGTTCTTCTTCTGGGGCAAGTGGCTTGCCAAGCTTTCGGGCGTCGATCCCACGGCTCAAAACGTTGAGGTCAATGTCCATAAGACCGAGTGGATGGCGCTCAACACCATCGCCGCGCTGCTGATTCTGTGCTGCGTGGCGTTTCCGGTTATCTCGAGCGGTCTGGTGTCGCCTTACTTGGCCATGGTGTTTGGCCGCGTGCCGTACGTTATTGGCAAGGACGCCATGTATCTGATGGTGGTTATCGTGGCGTTTATCGCCGTGGTGCTGCTGACTTCATTCCGCGTGAGCAACAAGCCGCACGTCAACGTGTACCTTTCGGGCGTGGGAACCGACAAATATCGCCATTTCCGCGGTTCGATGGGACACGAGGTGAAGGCCGAAAAGCGCAATTGGTACTCGGAGGACGCCCTTGGCGAGAAGCGTATTGGCCCCGCGGGTAGCGTCGTGTGCTGCAGCATTATCTTGTTTGCGCTGCTGTGTTGCGCGTGGATTGGGCCCGAGAGACTTGCCATGAGTGCGCCCTCGGTGCTGCGCGGCAAGTATTTTGAAGGCTCGGGTGTCGTGGGCATATTTATTGGCACCGTGGCGTTTGCCCTGCTGGCGCCGCTTGTGGGTGGCATGATCGACGGCATCGACCGCAAGCTGTCCGCCCGCATGCAGGGCCGCGTGGGCCCGCGCCTGCTGCAGCCCTTCTACGACGTTGCCAAGCTGCTGCGCAAGGCCCCCGCCAGCGTAAACACCATGGACGATACCTATATGGCGTGCGCGCTCATCTTTACCGTGGTGGGCGGCGGCATCTTTGTGTCGGGCTCCAACACGCTACTGTGCGCTTTTATGGTGACGCTCGCCGCGATCTTTGTGGTGCTGGCGTCCGCCTCGACGCAAAGCCCGTTTGCCCAGGTTGGCGCCGATCGTGAGTTACTGCAGGTTATGAGTTACGAGCCCGCCGTTTTGCTGATGAGCGTGGGCCTGTACCTTGCCACCGACAGCTTTGATTCCATCGCCGTGACGGGGCAGTCGGTCCCCATCATCGTGCACAGCGCGCCCATTTTCCTCGCGTTGCTCGCGGTGCTTACCATCAAGCTGCGCAAGTCGCCGTTTGACCTTTCGTACTCGCATCATGCGCATCAGGAGATCGTCCAGGGCGTCGCCACCGAGATGAGCGGCGGCACGCTGGCCAAGATGACCCTTATGCACTGGTGCGAGACCGTGCTGTTTTTGATGTGGGTGGGCATGTTCTTTGTCTGGGACAACCCCGTGAGCTGGGTTGTAGCCCTGGTCGTGATGGCCGCGACGTATTTTGTCGAGGTCCTGATCGACAACACCTTCGCACGCAGCACCTGGCGCAGCTGCTTTAGGCTCGGATGGGGCGTGGCGCTGGTGTTTGGCCTGCTCAACCTTATGCCCATCCTCGTCGACGTGTTTATTTAGGAGGCGGCATCCATGGATCATAAAATGTCGCGCTCGCCGTGGGTCATTCATTACGACGGCTCGAGCTGCAACGGATGCGATATCGAGGTGCTGGCCTCGCTCACGCCGCTGTTCGATGCGGAGCGCTTTGGCGTGGTCAACACTGGCAACCCCAAGCATGCGGATATCTTTTTGGTGACGGGGTCGGTCAATGCCCAGAACCTGCCCGTCGTGCGCCAGATCTACAGCCAGATGCTCGAGCCCAAGTGCGTGGTGGCGTGCGGCATTTGCGCGTGTTCGGGCGGCGTATTCCGCGATGCCTATAACGTGATCGGCGGCGTGGACCGCGCGATTCCCGTGGACGTGTATGCGCCCGGGTGCGCCATTCGTCCCGAGACCGTGATCGATGCCATCGTGGAGGCGTGCGGCATCCTTGATCAGAAGGAGGCCGTGATGCGCGCCGGCGGTGACCCGCTCACCGTGGGCGGCGCTGCTACCTGGGATGGCGGCGTTGAGCTGGGCGAGGACGGGTTTGTGGCTGCTGCGGGGGCCGGCGACACGGCCGCCGCTGGCGACACACCTGCTGAGACGCCTGCCGCTGCAAAGGAGGCCGAGTAATGCAAAAGGCAATCTACACTACCGTCGGGATCGATGAGCTGTTGCCGCATGTGCAGGCGCTCAAAGGTACCGGCGCGCGCTTTGTGCAGATGCATGCCGAGCGCTGTGTGGACGACGGATCGTATCGCCTGGTCTATACGTTTATCGACGTTCGTGCTGCTCAGGAGCATATTGCGCAGGACGGCAGCTATGCGATCGAGAACCTGATGGTTGAGGGAATTGATCAGTATCAGGAGATTCCGTCCATCAGCTCGTACTATCCGGCGGTATTTCCGTTTGAAAACGAAGCGCACGACCTATTCGGTCTTGCCATCACCGATATGCAGATTGACTTTAAGGGCTTTTTCTACCAGGTTTCGACTGCCGAGCCCATGAGCGTTATCACGCCCGAGGTGAAGGCCGCGCGCGAGAAGGCCATGAAGGTCCGTGCTGCCGCCGAGGCCAAGGCGCGCAAGGCTGCGGCCGAGAAGGCCGCCGCCGAGAAGGCCGCCGCTGCCACGGCGGCTGCGGGGGAGGGCGCTGGCGATGCTGCGGGCGCTGCCGTCGCTCAGCCCGCTGCGGCTGCCGGCTCCGATGCTCAGCATGACGATGCCGCTGCCAAGGCCGCGCTCAAAGCTGCCGAGCTGGAAGCAAAGCTCGCCGCCATGGATCCCGAGAAAGCGACCAAGGTCCGCGCGGCGCTTGCCGCCAAGGCCGCCCGCGACAGGCAGAAAGAGGAGGCGTAAGGTCCATGGCACATCGCTCCGTTATTCCGTTTGGCCCGCAGCACCCAGTGCTGCCCGAGCCGCTTCACCTGGACCTGGTGATCGAGGACGACCGCGTCATCGAGGCAATTCCGCAGATCGGCTTTGTGCACCGCGGACTCGAGAAGCTCACCGAAAAGCGCGATATGCACCAGTTTGGCTACATCGCTGAGCGCATCTGTGGCATTTGCGCCGTGGGTCACAGCTATGGCTATGCCAGCGCCTGCGAGCGCATGCTCGACATCGAGGTGCCCGGCCGCGTGCAGTATATCCGCACCATTCTGCACGAGCTTTCGCGCATCCACTCGCATCTGCTGTGGCTGGGCCTGCTCGCCGATGCCTTTGGCTTCGAGGCACTGTTCTATCGTTCGTGGACTCTGCGCGAGCAGATTCTCAAGATCTTTGAGAGCACTTGCGGCGGCCGCGTGATTCTGTCGATTAATGAGATCGGCGGCCTTAAGCACGATATCGAGGACTCCGAGCTGGCGGGCATTGTCGAGACGCTTGACGCCATGCGCCCCGACTACGAGGCTCTGGTGCATACGTTTTTGGACGATGCCAGCTGCGGCGAGCGCCTGCATGGCGTGGGCGTGATTAGCGAGAAGGATGCGCTGAATCTGTCGATGGTCGGCCCGTTCGGTCGCGCCTCGGGCGTGGATTACGACGTGCGCATGTTCGGCGACGGCGCCTATGCGGATCTGGCTGCGTTTGAGCCCATCGTTGCTACCGATGGCGATTGCTATGCCCGCTGCCAGGTGCGCTGTGCCGAGGTCACGCAGGCCATGGACATCATCGAGGAGCTTGTGGGCAAGATCCCGCACGACGGCATCGGCGGGCGCACCAAGCTCACGCCGGCCGACGGCGCGCGTGGCGAGGTTGTGATTGAGCAGCCGCGTGGCGAGGCGTACTACTATGTGCGCGGCAACGGCACCAAGAACCTGGATCGCTTCCGCGTGCGCACGCCGACGTCGCAGAACCTGGCGGGTCTGACACATGCGCTGCAGGGCGTGCTCCTTGCCAACGTGCCCATGATTATCCTGACCATCGACCCCTGTATTAGCTGCACGGAAAGGTAGGCGCGGCATGAGTTTGCTGACATTTGCCAAGACAGCCTTGGGCTCTATGGTCAAGCAGCCGGTCACGGTGTGCTATCCGCAGGAGAAGCTGACGGCTCCCGAGCGCCTGCGCGGGCATATCGTCAACGACATGGACGTGTGCATTTGCTGCGGTATGTGCGCGCGTCGCTGTCCGGCGGGCGCGCTCGCGGTCGATCGCAAGGGTGGAACGTGGTCGATCGACCCGTATGCCTGCGTGGTGTGCGGTGAGTGCATCGAGAGCTGCCCCAAGCACTGCCTGACTATGGACACCGCCCGCACCCCAGTCGCAGCGGACAAGACTCCCACAGTAGAAACCAAGCCGGAATAGCGCTGGAATAGGGGCCGGTGGGGCAAAAATGCCCCACCGGCCCCGCGCTTAAACGCGCGGTTGTGCCGTCGCGAACAAAACTATGCCGGATTACGGGGCTGGATAGCGAACCTCCGACCATACAGAAAATCCCAAAAACAAAACCGCAGGTAGACTGCTTGCCGTTTTTCAAAAAAAGGCTGTATGGATGAGGACTCCGACTTTAGCCCCGTAATCCGGCATAGTTTTGAAATAGCACCATATCCGTAGCAGCCCTTGATCTCCCGTGGACAGAGGGAAACGGATCATTTTTGCCTCACGAGGGCTGCCGCGTGACCCGTCTGCCACGAAATGGGCCTATCTACTACGTTTAGGCGGCAGCCCTCGACCACGTCAAGTAATGCGAAATGAAAACCGCAGGTAGAACGCTTGCGGTTTTTCATGAAAAGCGGCTATGGTCGGGGGTATCGAGTCAAACGTAGTAGATGGGCCCATTTCGTGGCGGGCGCCGTCAGCCGATCTCCGCGGCGGAAGAAAACGGATCATTTTGGTCCCGCGAGACTTGCGGAGGCGCTCGTGCAGGGCCGCCCGAACAAAACAATGCCGGTTTACGGGGCTGAGTCACGAGCCCTCAACCATGCCGATATCCGTGAAAATAAAACCGCAGGTAGATGGGCTGTCATTTTGCAGAAAATGCGGCTATGGATGAGGGCTCCGACTTTTGCCCCGTAATCCGACATAGTTTTGAAATGGCATTAAATCGGTAGCAGCTATTTTTCTTTGCCGGGGCGGTCGGTCTTCGGGCGATTACCCCCGCAGGTAGGCGATGGCGATCTGCGTGCGGTTGCGCAGGCCCATCTTTGCCAGGATCGAGCTGATGTGGTTGCGCACGGTGCCTTCGCCCATATAGGCGGTGGCAGCGATCTCCTTGTTGTCGAGGCCGCGGGCGATGAGCTCGGCGACTTCGAACTCGCGGTCGGTCAGGCCGGCAAAGGCGGCGGGCCGGCGGGTCGCGCCGGCCTCGACGTCCGCCCCATCAAAGTTGATATCTTCGATCGCCTTGCCCTCGAGCACGCGTTTGCCGTCCATGACCTGCGCCAACGCCGGCGGAATGGCAGCGACATCGGTCTTGATCAGGTAGCCGCGGGCGCCCAGCTTGAGCGCCGACACAATGTACTCGTCATCCGAGAACGTCGTCAGAAACACCACGCGCGCCGCAGGGTCGCGCTCAAGGATCTCGCGTGCCGCCGAAAGTCCGTCGCGCCCCGGCATCTGAATGTCGAGCAGTGCGATATCGGGCGCGTGTTCGGCATAGAGCGAAACCGCGTCGTTGCCGTTGGCGCCGGTGCCCACTACCTCGATCTGCGGCTGGGCGCCCAGGATAATCTTGAGCGAATCGACCACCAAGCGGTCGTCGTCGACAACAATGAGCCTCATCGGGCGTCATCTCCTTGCTGCTTGGGAACGGTGGCAAACACGCGCCAGCCGGGGGAGCCGGCACGCGGGCCGGCGGTGAAGGTGCCGCCAAGCGCCTCGATGCGCTCACGCATGGAGGCGAGCCCCATGCCCTCCGTAGCGCCGCGGCCGCTTGCTTGGACCCCGTCCGCGCCATCGTCGGTAACGATGAGCTGGTAAAACGACGGATGCTCCATGCACCGTACGGTGACGGTCTGGGCGCAAGCGTGGCGCATGGCGTTGGAAAGCGCCTCGCGCAGCACCGCCGCAAAGCAGTTGGCGACATTTGCGGGCGCATGCTCGGCCAAAACTTCAAGCTCAACCTGCGGGCCGCCGTCCGAGCGCGCGCCTTCAACAATGCGTTCGAGCTGCACGGAAAGGTCGACGGCGTTGTCGTTGAGCGCGTGGACGCTGACGCGTACGAGCTGGAGCGCCTCGTCAACCGTGCGTTTGACGTCGGCGAAATCGGCGGCGACGGCAGGCTCGTCGGCGTGGACCACGCGAAGGGCTTCGGCCTGCAGCGAGGCGCGCGTGAGCTGGTGGCCGACGTTATCGTGGATCTCGCGCGCGATACGGGCGCGTTCGGCGAGTGTCGCGAGCTCGACTTCGTAGTCCTGGCGGTCGGCAAGATCGCGGTTGCGCGCTTCGAGCGCGAGGGCTCGTTCCTGCAGCTCGTCGCGGGTACGGCGCATGCGCTTTTGCTCACGCTCCAGCTGGGCTGTGCGCAGTGACAACAAGGTGGCGGCAACCGAAAGGATAGCGGTCAGCAGAAGCGTTCGGGAGGTGAGCGCGTCGGTGCGAAGGTCCGCGACGAGCGCAAGGGCAAAAGCGGAGCCAATGCCCAGCGCGACCCAGGCGTGCTCACGGCGCACGCGCCGCGCGATGTCATAGAAGGCGAGAGGCGCAAACGGCACAAACGGCGGCACGAAGACGGCCGCGATGATGCAGGCGTAGCTCGCGGCCTCGCTCACACGGCGGGCGCGGTTTCCCTGTGCGACCTCGGCCAGTGAGGTGGCAATAACGCCAAGGCAAAACGCCGCAACCAGACGAGCGTCCACAGCAAGGCCCGTGGCGGCTGCGATGCAGCACGCCAGCACGATCGATTTGTCGAATAGCCTGTTCATACGGGTATTGTACGCGATGCCGCGCACGGGGGAGGCACTACCCGGAGCAACCGTGACATTCCTCCCACGCGGCAAAGCGGGGGCGTCGGCGGGCCACGCGACCGAGCCCCCGCACTCGTGACAAAGCTCACTGGTGCGCGCCGGCCGCTCCTGCGATGATGCAATCGTACCGGGCCGCAAGCAACAGAAGGGCCGCCTCATGACAGACATCGTCCACGTCGAAAACCTCGTCAAGCGCTATGACGACCTTATTGCGCTCGACCACTTTAACCTGAGCATCGCCCCCGGCGAGATCTTTGGCCTGCTGGGCCCCAACGGCTCGGGCAAGACCACGTCCATCAACTGTATTCTGCAGCTGCTCGCCTACGACAAAGGCACCATCGAGCTGTTCGGCGAACCCATGACGCCCGCCCGCTATGACCTCAAGCGCCGCATCGGCGTGGTGCCGCAGCAGGTGGCGGTGTTCGACGAGCTTACGGTGCGCGAGAACATCGACTATTTCTGCAGCCTCTACGTTAACGACCGCAAGCGCCGCCGCGCGCTGGTGGACGAGGCGATCGACTTTGTCGGGCTGGGCGACTTTGCCAAGTTCCGCCCCGGCAAGCTCTCGGGCGGCCTGGCGCGTCGCCTCAACATTGCCTGCGGCATTGCGCACAAGCCCGAGCTCATCTTCTTTGACGAGCCTACGGTGGCAGTCGACCCGCAGAGTCGCAACGCCATCCTGGAGGGCATCTGCCGCTTGCGCGACGAGGGCGCCACGGTGGTGTATACCAGCCATTACATGGAGGAAGTCGAGCAGATTTGCAGCCGCATCATGATCATGGACGGCGGACGTGTGCTGGCGCAGGGCACCAATGACGAGCTCAAACGCATGATTCAAATGGGCGAGCGCGTGACTGTCGAGGTCGGCGCCGTCGAGACCGCCACGGTCGAGCGGCTGCGCGCCCTCGAGCACGTGCTCAGCGTCGAGCTGTCCGGCGGCGAGCTCGTCTGCACCTGCGAGACGAGTCCGCACAATCTGGTCGACATCCTTGACACGCTGCGCGCTGCCGACGTTGCGCTCGGCCGCGTGTGGAGCGAGCCACCGACCCTCAACGACGTGTTCCTCGAGATCACCGGCCGCGAGCTGCGCGACTAGGGGGCGGACATGTTCAACACCATTATCATTACGGTCAAGACGCTGCTGCGCCGGCCGAGCACGTGGGTTTGGGGCGCTCTCTTTCCCATCGCGCTTTCCACGATGCTTATGTTTATGTTTGCGAACCTCAGCTCCGACGGCACGGTCGACCCGGTGCCAGTGGCCGTCGTAGCGGATGAGGCCTGGGGCGCTTCGTCCTTTAAGGACGTGGCGACTTCGCTTGCCAAGGAGGGCGAGAATCAGCTGCTCGATGTGAGCGAGTACGAAGACTTGGCTGCCGCGCGCAAAGCGCTCAAGTCCGGCAAGGTCGCGGGCATCTACACGGTCGATGCCGCGGGCACGCCCAAGCTCACACTGCTATCGAGCTACGACAGCTCGCGCGCATCATCGGTGCTCACCGATCGCAGCATCCTGGAGACGGTGGCAAGCTCGTATACACAAAATGCCGAGCTCATGTCCCAGATTGCCCAGGACAACCCGGCGGCACTCGCCGACCCCGAGGCGGTTGCGCGCGCCCTGTCGCTCGAGGGCGGCACCCGCCGCGTAAGCCTGACACGCACCACGCCCGACGGCACGGTCATCTACTATTACGCGCTTTTTGGCCTGGTCGCGATGATGTCTGCCGAGTTTGCCGCCTTGAGCGTCGTCGATTTGCAGCCCAATCTGTCGGGCCTTGGCGCGCGTCGCTGCGTGGGCGGTCTTTCCAAGACGGCGTCGCTGGCCGGCATCTTCGTCGGCTCGTGGCTGGTTTCCTTCGCCTCGATGGCGATCGCAATCGGCTACGTGCGCCTGGTCGTGGGCGTCGACTTTGGCGGGCGCGAGGGGCTGTGCCTCGCGGGCGGCGCCGCTTCCGCGCTTGCCGCCACGGGCCTGGGACTCTTTGTGGGCACGCTTCCCGTTAAGGGCGGCAAGGCGTCCAAGTCCGGCATCCTCACGGGCTTTGCTACCACGTGCGCCCTGTTCGCTGGCCTCTACGGCGAGCCGGCGATGGCGCTTGCCGACGACGTCGCCCGCGCCTGCCCGGCCGAGTGCTGGCTCAATCCCGTCAAGCTTATCTGCGACATGTTCAACCGCCTGTATTTCTTTGAGGACCTGGGACCTTTTGCCGTTCGCGCCGGCGCGCTGGTCCTTATGGCGCTGCTGTTCGTTGCCGCCGCCACGCTGATCTTTGGAAGGAGCCGCTATGAGCACCTTTAAGACCGCGCTTCGCATGGCGCTCGCACACCCGCTCTATCTGCTTATCTACACGGTGTTCATTTCGCTCATGGGCGTATTCATCGCGGCCTCGGTGAGCTGGAACTCGTCGCAGCTCACCGAGTACAAGCCCTACGACGCCAACGTGATCGTGGTCGACCGCGATGGCAGTGATCTTTCACGTGCGCTCACCAAGCACCTAGGTTCGCGGTTTGACCTGGTCACGGGCGTCGGCGATGACACGTACGACCTTGCGGACGCGCTCTCCAAGAGCAACAGCGCCAAGGGCAGCGCCGACTGCGTGTTCTTTATCCCGGAGGGGTTCGAGGACGACCTGGTCGCGGCTGCCCGCGCGGGGGAGTCCCTGCCCAAGCTCGATGTGACCTACGGTGCCGGCACCATGGCGGCGGCGCTTTCGTCTGCCGAGGCTTCGCGCTGGATCTCGCTCGCGGGCGCTGCAGCCGCACTTGAGCCCACTGCCTCCAACGGCGACGTTGCCAAGGCCGCCGAACATGCCGCTGCAAAGCGCGCGGAGGTCCAGATTGAGCGGGTCAAGGTCGACTCGGCTGCTGCCGCCACGCTCGAGTCGTACTTCAACTTTGGCGCGTACGCGATTATCTCGTCGGTCATCGTATCGGTGGGGTTGGTGTTCTCGGGCATGAACGAGCCCGAGCGCGTGCGTCGTATGGATGCCGGCCCAATCTCCGAGCGCCAACGTTCGCTTGCCGTGTTTGCCGCCGCCGCCGTGCTCACCGTCTGCATCTGGTTTGTGTCGAGCATGATGGGCGTCGTGGGCTTTGCCGGCGCGGTCGCCGAGGTCGGCGTGGGCCGTGTGTGCCTGGCACTGGCGGCGACGTTTGCCCTGGCGTGCACGCCGCTGGCCGTTGGCTTTGCCCTTTCGAGCCTGGGTGCGCGCGAGGAGCTGCTCAATGGCGTGGGCAACCTGCTCGGCATGCTCATGACGTTTTTGGGTGGCGCTTGGATGCCGCTGTCGCTGATGGGCCCGGCCGTGCAGACCGTGGCGCACTTTGTGCCGACATATTGGGTGAACGACGCGATCGGCAAGGCGCTCGCCGCGGACCTGACGTCCACCGTGCTGGGCGACATCGCCTGCGACCTGGGCGTCACCGTGCTCTTCGCCGCCGCCATCGCCGCCGTAGGCCTAGCCCTCGCTCACAACAAATCCCGCGCCTAGCTACCTAGTCATCGGGTACTCATTGGGGACAGACTTAAACGACCAAGAGTGGTCATTGGGGACAGAATTAAACGACTAGTCATCGGGGACAGTCTTTGCCGATTCGCCGGCCCGCCGGCCGGGCTGACAAGGACTGTCCCAATATGCCGGCCTTCGGGGACGTTCCTTTTAATATGAGCAGGACATTGTCAAGAGGCAAAATCGGGCCTGGCCCCAACGATA
>CAVEET010000117.1:0-6310 GCA_963614835.1 Bulleidia sp.
CAACCTCCTGCTCACAGCAGCGTATATATTCCGGTAATTCTACCCGAGCGGCCTAAGCTAGATCCCAAAACAGCTCGAACAGAACATTTCCATCGAGCCAGCCCAAGTGTGTCGGCGCCAGACGAGCTCGAACATAGCCCGCGACGACATCTGCCGAAGTGAAAGGTCCCTCATGGACCCCGAGCGTCTCGGGCACCCAAGTGGCAAGACCCAATTCGAGCGCGCGATCGCAGGCAGCTGCCAGCTCATCGGCCGGGATGACACGAGCCGCGCGAACCAAAAGGTCGGACGCGACACCGCGCGTCATGCGACAAGCAAGCATCAGGTCTTCGGCCGCAGCCTCGCGCTGCGACAGATATTCGGCCTCGAACGCCGTCGCGACATCGTCACGTTGCACCAGACGCACGCGGTACGAATCGCCTCGAGAAGACACGCCGGGGAACAAACCTACAAGACGGTCGAAATCCTCGGCGTCGAGCATGCCCGCGGCGGAACGACCCAGGCCCAGGTAGCCCCGTCCGGTCCAGTAGGCAATGTTATGGACGCACTCATGGCCGTCGAGCGCATAGCTTGCCACCTCATAGGGATGATAGCCGGCCGCACCCAGACGCTCACGCGCCACATCCATGCACGAAGCTTGAAAATCCTCGTCGGGCTCGAGCGACTCATCGCGGCACGCCATGCGATAAAGGGGCGTCCCCTCCTCAAGCGTCAGCGGGTAGACCGACACATGATGCGGAGCCGCCGCCAGCACGCCATCGAGCGTGCGCTTCCAACTCACTGCGGTCTGCCCGGGAAGTCCGCACATAAGGTCGCACGACACGTCAAGCCCAGCGTTCTTGACCGTCGCGATGGCAGCGAGCGCCCGATCGGCATCGTGAATACGGCCGATGGCAGTAAGTTCGGTGTTATCGAGCGTTTGCACGCCCAGAGAGACGCGTGTGACACCAACCTTGACAAGTGCAGTGGCAAGCTCGGCGGTCAGCGACTCGGGATTGGCCTCGCAGGTAAACTCAACGGGGGCGCACCACGCACGAATACGCCGCGCCAGCTCCACCAGGCGCTCCCCCGCCAGCGACGGCGTACCGCCGCCAACATAGACGGTGCGGATCTGGTCGAGGGCCCCAGCCTTGCCAAAAGCATCGAGGCGCGCGTACAACTGCTCAAAATAGGAATCGAGCGCAGCGCTCAGGTCGCACGGAGCAAAACTGCTCGAGTCAAAGTCGCAATAGCGGCATTTTTGAGCGCAAAACGGCACGTGCACGTACAGCGCGGTAACGGCCACCCTTAAGCCTCCAGCGGATGAGGGGGCACCAATTCGCCGGCGGCAAGGGCAGCCTCGCAGGCCACCACATCGCGCTCGATCTCATCGACCAGCGCCATGAACTCCTCATACGTGGAGCAGCGCACCACATGGGCACGCCAAGCGGCGGCATGGGGCATGCCTTTTAAGTACCAGCTTGCGTACGTACGGGCACGCGACATGAGCGGCAGGAGCTCATGTGTCAGCGTTAGGTGCTCACGCAGGGCGTCTAAGCGCTCGACGGAGCTGCGCGCCGGCACCGGCGTGCCATCGAGCGCAAGGGCGCGAGCATCACCGAACACCCACGGATTGCCGTAGATGCCGCGCGCGATAAACACCGCGCTGGCACCCGAGCTGCGCAGATGCTCCGCGGCATCCTCGGCGCAGAACACATCGCCCGAACCGATCACGGGAATCTCGACGGCGTCGGCCACCTCATCGACGACCGACCAATCGGCCTGCCCTGTGTAGAGCTGCGTGGCGCAACGACCATGCACCGCCACCGCGGCGGCACCGGCGCCTTCGAGCATCTGGGCAAACGTCGCGGCATTACGGTCCTCGGCGTAAAAGCCCTTGCGGATCTTTACGGTCACGGGCACGTGCGCCGCGCCCACCGTGGCCTCGACGATCTTCTCGGCCAAATCGGGCGTGCGCATAAGGGCAGAGCCCTCGCCCTTGGTGACAACCTTGCGGGCAGGACAGGCCATGTTGATATCGATGAGCGACAGGCGATCGCCCACACGCTCCTCGACGGCGGCGACGGCACTCGCAAACTGATCGGGCTTGGAACCAAAGAGCTGCACGCAAATCTGCTGCTCCTCGTCGGCCGGCAACACCAGGCGCCACGTCTTGTTGCTGGCATAGGCAAGGCCTGCAACGCTCACCATCTCGCTGTAGGCAAGGTTGGCACCGCGGCGGCGGCACATGATGCGATAGGCGGGGTCGGTCACGCCCGCCATAGGAGCCATAAGGAACGGCTGCTCGGCATAAGCACCCAGCAGCCGCTTGCTGTATTCAGAAAGCGCCATAGACCTACTCGTCCACCTTGAGGATCGCCATAAAGGCCTCCTGCGGGACCTCGACTGAGCCGATGGCCTTCATGCGCTTCTTGCCCTCTTTCTGCTTCTCGAGCAGTTTGCGCTTACGCGAGATATCGCCGCCGTAGCACTTTGCAAGAACGTCCTTGCGACGCGCTTTGACGGTGGAACGGGCAATGATCTTGTTGCCGATAGCACCCTGGATGGGCACCTCGAACAGCTGACGAGGAATAATCTCCTTGAGCTTGTCGCATAGGCCGCGGGCAAGACCGTAGGCCTTGTCCTTGTGGACGATAAACGACAGCGCGTCCACCTCGTCGCCCGAAAGCAAGATATCGAGCTTGACGAGCTCGGAGGGACGATACTCGTTGAACTCGTAGTCGAGCGAGGCATAGCCCTTGGTACGGCTCTTGAGCTGGTCAAAGAAGTCCAAGATGAGCTCGGCGAGCGGCATATCAAAGCGCATCTCGACCGACTTGCTCGTGAGATGAATCATGTCGGTAGTAATGCCGCGGTGCTCGATAGCGAGCTGCATGACGGCACCCGTATACTCGGGCGGGCAGATAATCTTGGCCTTGAGGTAGGGCTCCTCGATGCGCTCGATGCGCGTAGCCTCGGGCAGATCCTGCGGGCTGCGGACATCAATCATCTCGCCGTCAGTCTTGTAGACGTGATAGTCCACCGAGGGGCTCGTAGCAATGAGGTCAAGATTGAACTCACGCTCCAGGCGCTCCTTGACGACCTCCATATGCAGCAGGCCCAAGAAGCCCACGCGGAAACCAAAGCCGAGCGCCACCGAGGTCTCGGGCTCCCACACCAACGACGGGTCGTTGACGTGCAGCTTATCGAGCGCGTCACGCAGGTTCTCATAGTCCTTGTTATCGATCGGGAACAGGCCCGTATAAACCATGGGCTTGGCCTCGCGGTAGCCGGGAAGCGGCTCGGGGCAGGGATTCGACGCCCACGTGAGGGTATCGCCCACGCGAACGGCCTCGGGGTCCTTCAGGCCCGTGACCACGTATCCGACCTCGCCGACCGTGAGCGCGTCGACCGGGGTCTCGGCGGGACGCTTGACGCCCACGCCATCGACCAAAAAGTCGCCCTTTGCCTGCATCATGCGCAGGGTATCGCCCTTCTTGATGGAGCCGTCAAAGACACGGACCGTGGCAACGACGCCGCGATACTCATCGAAATACGAGTCCAGGATGAGCGCTTTGAGCGGCGCGTTTGCATCGCCCTTGGGCGGCGAGATCAAAAAGACAATAGACTCCAGCAGATCGTGAATGCCCTCGCCGGTCTTGCCCGATACGCATACGGCATCGTCGGCAGGGATCGCCAGGTCATCCTCGATCTCGGTCTTAACCTCGTCGGGATGAGCCGAGGGCAGGTCGATCTTGTTGATGGCCGGCACAATGTCCAGATTGGCGTTCATGGCAAGCGTCGCGTTGGAGACGGTCTGTGCCTCGACGCCCTGTGTGGCGTCGACAACGAGCACCGCGCCCTCACAGGCTGCCAGCGAGCGCGAGACCTCATAGGTAAAGTCCACGTGGCCCGGCGTATCGATCAGATTGAACTGATACGTCTCGCCATCGTCGGCGTCATAGGACACGCGAACGGCATTGGACTTGATCGTGATGCCGCGCTCGCGCTCGATATCCATGGTGTCGAGCAGCTGCGACTCCATGTCGCGTTCGTCGACGGTATGGGTGAGCTCGAGGATGCGATCGCTGATCGTGGACTTGCCATGGTCGATGTGCGCAACGATTGAGAAGTTGCGGATGTGGGAAATGTCAATTGAAGTATTCATGCGGACTATCTTACCCGAGCGTTACAAAAAATGGAGCCTGTTCCATAAAACAGGCTCCATTTATGCGCGTAATCTGTGTGGTGTGAAATTTACAACTTAGGCGTTGATGCTGTTCACGAGCTTGGCAAGACCGGACTTGCGGTTGGAAGCCTGGTTCTTGTGGATAACATGCTTGGCGGCAGCCATGTCGAGACGCTTGGTGACGGTCTTGAGGGCAGCCTGGGCCTTCTCGGCGTCGCCCTCGGCGACGGCGGACTGGACGTGCTTGGTCAGCGTCTTGAGCTCGGACTTGACAGCCTTGTTACGCATGCGAGCTGCCTCATTGGTGCGGATACGCTTCTTCTGAGACTTGATGTTTGCCACTTCTGGAGTTCCTTTCGAGTTCCTTGCAAAAAATGTATGACACCTCTGAGACACGGTGAGGTCATGCAAGCGCCTACTATAGCACGCTCCCCCTCAAAGGGATAGAACGAATTTGTCAAATAGGCAGGTATCATCACGATTTTCTCAAGATGTTCGTAATCCAGAGCAAAAGCGCGGTCTCAGAATCGGCCGAACCCTTGAGCGCGAGCTCTACATCGACCGCCCCCTCGAGCGCTGCGACGAGCTCTGCCATCGAAAAGCGACGTGCCCAGGTCAGGTGATTCTTGACCTGCCAGGACTGGAGCTTGAGCGTTGCGGCCAGCTCACGACCCTGTCCGCGCGCATCGAGCGCCTTGGCGACGATAAGCTCGCGGATGCGGCCGCACAGCAACGTGTAAGTCCACACGTAGCTCTTGGCGGGCAATAGATTGAAAAACTCAAGCGAGCGTCGCATGTCACGGGCCGAGACCGCATTGAGAAAGTCCCAGGGCTGGACCTCGGCCGTACGTACAATCCAGCGCTCCACATCGGCAAGCTCAATTTGGGGCGCCTCGACCATCTGGGCAAGCTTAACCAAGTCGTTATCGAGCATGCGAGTGTTTTCACCCGAACGCGAGACGAGCTCCTCGGCGGCCGCCGTCGAGATCGACTTGCCGTGCTGCGTCGCCATCTGCTGCACGCGACGCGGCAGCTCCCAGCGCTTGGTGCCGGAGCAATCGATCACGGCCTTCTTGTCGATTTTGGCGATCGCCTTATACAGGCGCGTGTTCTTGGCAAGCGAGTCGGCGATGATGAGGCAGACCGTTGTGGGGCTGGGACTCGCCAGATACTCAACGAGCGGCTCCGAGACCGCCTTGGCGAGCTTTGAGCAGCCATCAAGGATTACCAGGCGAAACTCGCTGCCCATCGGAAAGGTGTTAAGCGATCCGATAATGGACTCGATATCGGGGTCCTTGGTCATGTCGCGCTCGTCGATGTTGAACTCGACCATGCCCGTCTTTTCCAGACGCGCTTTCATACGCGAGACGGCGTGATCGCGCTTGACTCCGTCGGTACCGACGATCAGATATGCCGGCAGCAGACCGATTTCGGACATTGCGCTCCCCTCCCGCAGGCCTTCGTATTCGTTCCGTGCCATTCTAGCCCAGGGGCCCACCACACGCCAACGACGTCGTCACGGTCGCTGGCATCGCATCGCAAAGCCATTCGCAGTTGGCGTGACGGTAATGTCGCCGTGTTCGATGGTGCACGCGAACACGCCGCCCGCTTCCTTAACGGCATCGATGCAGGCATCGGACGGATGGCCGTATCGATTCCCCTCGCCCGCGCTCGCGAGGGAAAGCTCGGGCTTCAGGACGTCCAGCAACTCACCATCGGCTGAAACCTTAGAGCCGTGATGCCCAAGTTTAAGTACATCGATATCTCCCACCTCCTGCACGAATTCCCGTTCTTGATCGAGCTCGGCATCACCGGTGAGGAGCACACGCAGGCCCTTGCCTTCCTGAACATAAGAGAGCAGCAGGACAAGCGAGTCCTCATTTCCCTCGCCATCCACGGACTCGAATGGCCACATCACGCGGGCGCAAAATGAGCCGATGTCGACCGTATCCCCACGGCGCACCTGCCGATACTCCACGCCAGGTCGGTTCAATACCTCGGCAGGAGCATCCTCCAGCGCATCCGCCGCCACGGCAATCGTTCCGACCGAAAACTGCTCGAGCACGGCAGGCAGACCACCCCAGTGGTCCTCATCCCAATGCGTCACAAAGACGGCATCGATATGGTGCACGTTATTGCGAA
>CAVEET010000118.1:0-3517 GCA_963614835.1 Bulleidia sp.
CCGCGCACAAAAGCGATAAGGCTATGCTAGCAGATGCAGCCGTCGGCGAGCGTCTGCTTACCGCCGACAAACACATCGGTGGCACGGCCGGTAAGCGTGCGGCCGGCGAAACCGGAGTTTTCGGCGCGCGACTCGTAACCGTCCTCGCCAACCGTCCAGGTGGCGGAAGCGTCGAACACGGTCAGGTCGGCAACGGAGCCCGCCTTGACCTGAACCTGGTCGAGGCCCAGGATCTCACGCGGTTTGATGGCCATGAGCTCGACCATGCGGCCCATGCTCATCTTGCCCGTGTTGACCAGCTCGGTGAGTACGAGCGACAGCGAGGTCTCGAGGCCGATCATACCAAAGGGCGCAAGCTCGAACTCACGGGCCTTCTCCCACGGGGTGTGAGGAGCGTGATCGGTGACGATAACATCGACGGTGCCGTCGATGACGCCCTGACGGATGGCCTCGGCATCCTCCTCGGTACGCAGCGGCGGATTGACCTTAAGCGAGGTGTTGTAGGTCTCGTCAAGGTCGTTCTCGGTCAGGAACATGTGGTGCGGGGTGGCCTCGCAGGTAACCTGAACGCCAGCGGCCTTACCGGCACGCACGATCTCCAAGCCATGAGCGGTGGAGATGTGCTGGATGTGCAGCTTGGCACCGGTCAGCTTGGCGATCTCGATGTCGCGGGCGATCTGGAGCTCCTCGCCGGCAGCCGGCCAGCCCTCGAGAGCCAGACGGGTCGAAACCTTGCCCTCGTTGATCTGGCCGTGGCCGACCAGGTCCTCGTCCTGGCAGTGGCTCATAAAGACCTTGCCGAACATCTTGCCGTAGTCCATGCAACGACGGAGCATGCCCGCACCCTGCACGCCGCGACCGTCGTCGGTGAAGGCGACGGCGCCGTGGGCGACCATATCGCCCATCTCGGACATGGCCTCACCCTTAAGACCGCGGGTCATGGCGCCCGACGGATAGACGCGGCAGTGGCCGACCTCGGCAGCACGGGACTTGACGAACTCCACGACAGTGCCGTTATCGGTGACGGGATCGGTGTTGGGCATGGAGCACACGCCGGTAAAGCCGCCCTTGGCAGCTGCGCGGGTACCGCTCTCGATGTCCTCTTTGACCTCGTAGCCGGGCTCGCGAAGGTGAACGTGCATATCCACCAGGCCGGGGACGAGGTACTTGCCGGAAAGGTCGCGGACCTCGGCTCCCTCGACGGCGAGATTCTCGCCGACCTCGGCGATCTTGTCGCCGTCAATCAGGACGTCAACGACACCGTCAAGCTCGACGGACGGGTCGACGACGTGGGCATTCTTAAGAAGCAAGGCCATTATCGGCACCTCCAAGCAGCAGATACAGGATAGCCATACGCACGCAGATACCGGCGTAGACCTGCTCCAGGATGACGGAGCGTTGCGGGTGGTCGGCCATATAGGAGTCGAACTCGACGCCGCGGTTGATGGGGCCCGGGTGGCAGATGATCGCATCGGGCTTCATGAGCTTCTCGCGGTCCTTGGTCAGGCCGAAGAGCTTGTGGTACTCACGAATGGTCGGGAACGGGGCACCCTCGAGACGCTCCTGCTGCACGCGCAGCATGTAGACGACGTCCAGCTCGGGCAGGACGGAATCGAGGTCGCTCGTCACGTGGTCGCAGCCCAGGACCTCGGGCGACGGCGGCAGCAGCGTGCCGGGGGCGACGGCGTAGGTCTCGCAGCCCATGATCTTCAACGCGGGGATCAGCGAGCCGCAAACGCGGGAGTGGGCGATATCGCCGACGACGGCGACCTTCAGACCGTGGAAGTCACCCTTGTGCTCCCAGATGGTGTACAGGTCGAGCAGGGCCTGCGTAGGATGGTTGTGCTTGCCGTCACCGGCGCAGATGACGCTTGCGGGCGAGTTCTGTGTGACGATGTAGGGAGCGCCAGCGTGCTTGTCGCGCACGACAATGCAGTCGATCTTATAGGCGTTGAGGGTCTCGACGGTGTCGACAAGGCTCTCGCCCTTGACCGTGGAGGTCGAGGAGCCGCCAAAGTTGAGGCTGTCGGCCGAAAGACGCTTCTCGGCGAGCTCGAAGGAGCTGCGGGTGCGCGTCGAGGGCTCGTTGAACATGTTGACGATGGTCTTGCCCTTGAGCGTGGGGACCTTCTTGATCGCACGCTCGTTGACCTCGGAGAACGCCTTGGCGGTCTCGAGGATGAGCTTGATGTCCTCTTCGGAGTACTCGGTAATGTCGATCAGGTGCTTATGGTTGAACGCCACGGTACTACTCACCTCCCAGCGGCGCGGAGCCCACGTGGGAACCCGGCGCGACGTCGTTAATCTCGACAGCGGTGTGGCCGTCGACTTCCTTCATATATAGGTGCACGTTCTCCTCATGCGACGAGGGAACGTTCTTGCCGACAAAGTCCGGCGAGATGGGGAGCTCGCGGTGGCCGCGGTCAACGAGGACTGCCAACTCAATGCGGCTCGGACGGCCCAGGTCCATGACGGCGTCGAGAGCGGCGCGGATGGTACGGCCCGTATACAGGATGTCGTCCACCAGCACGACGCGCTTGCCGTCGACGCTAAAGGGAATGTTGGTGGCGTGGATCGCGGGAGCGAAATTGGTCGCATAGTCATCGCGGTAGAAGCTGATGTCGAGGCTGCCGAGCGGAACTTCGACGCCCTCGATCTCCTTGATCTCGTCGGCGAGCTTCTTAGCCAGAAGGTCGCCGCGCGTGACGATGCCGACCAGAGCGAGGTCTTCACAGCCCTCGTTGCGCTCGAGAATCTCGTGCGCGATGCGGGTCATCGCTCGATTGACGGCGGTCTCGTCCATGATGACCGCCTTGGGGGAAGTCGTGCCCATCGATCTCCTTCCTCACATGTCTTGACTGCTGACACAGTCAAAAAAATAGATGCCCGACCGCTTAAAGCGGACCAGACACCCACAGGAAGGGCTGCTCTTTGGCAGCTATGTAATTCCATGTGGGTATCTCGTACCCCTTTAATGGTCAAGGGATAGTGTAGCCAACCTCGAGCTTAATTGCGAGCATAAATACAGGGCAATCCGTAAACGGAGCCCAATGCTCAATAAACCTATATATATTTGTGGGACGAGCTTGAAAACGTACGCACGAGCTGGCATAATCCCCTCTGCTGCACGCAAATCGGATCTACGTCCAGGGCCGTGGCGTGGGCACTATCGCCAAAAGAGGAATATCTCTGTGTAGATTGCGCACAGGGAGCGACTTCTGTGCTATAGTTCAGGCTTGTTTGTTAACGCGACATGTTCGTTTGTCGCCCAAGGAGGGTCAGTTATGTCCAAAGTTTGCGAAGTTTGCGGTAAGCACCCCGTTGCCGGTCGCTCCATCAGCCACTCTCACCGCGTCACCAACCGTAAGTTCCGCCCCAACATCCAGCGCGTCTACGTCGTCGTCGATGGTCACCGTCGCAAGATGAACGTTTGCTCCACCTGCCTCAAGTCCGGCAAGGTTGCGCGCTCCTAAATAAGGTCTTACCAACAAGTACCTCGGACTCTCCGGGTCAAAGA
>CAVEET010000119.1:0-4548 GCA_963614835.1 Bulleidia sp.
CTACCGCTCGCCGAGCATCTCTTTATATAAGGCAGTCTCATGGTTAAAGCGGATACGTCCCCCTAGCTAAAGCACAGCCAGCATCGAGCAACTCATCGCGTTCTTCCACCGAGAACCCCTCGGCGTAGACGCGCACCACTGGTTCGGTCCCGCTAGGACGGACCAGCAGCCACGTGTCATCCTCAAATGACAGACGCAAGCCGTCCATATGACTAACGTTTTGCGGCACCTTGCCACAAATCGACTTGGGGTTTACGCCCGGCAGCAGGGTTCGTAACGTTTCGGCATCTTCGGCCTCAAGGCGCAAATCGCGTCGACCGTAACTCGTCTTACCAAAACTGTCCTCGAGTTGGTCGACCAGAACGCCCAAAGGCGCGTCCGTCTTTGCCATAAGCTCACACAGAATCAGACAGGCGAGGATTCCATCGCGCTCGGGCATATGCGCGGCGATGCCGATACCACCGGCTTCTTCGCCGCCCATGAGGACGCCGCCCTTCTTCATCTCTGCCGCTATATATTTGAAACCGACTGGTTTGACGGTCACGCGGCAGCCAAGCGCATCGGCAATGCGGCGCACGAGCGTCGAGCATGAAAGATTGACGACGACGCGCCCCTTCAAATTACGAAATTGAACCAAGTCGCCCAAAACGAGCGCCATGATCTGATGCGGATGTATATATCTGCCGCGCTCGTCAACCGCGCCGATACGGTCAGCGTCGCCGTCGGTCACCAGGCCAGCGCAAGCTCCGTCCTCGATAACCGTGCGCTCGCAAGCGTCCACCCACGGCTCAACGGGGTCGGGGCAGATATCTTCTTGGTCAGACGCCTGCCCGGCGTGAATCTCGTGCACCTCAACGCCAAGCTCGCGCAGCAAGTCGGCTAGATAGCCCTGGGCTGCGCCGCCCATGGGATCGACAACCACGCGCAGGTGCGCGGCGCGGATGGCTTCGGCATCGACAAACGATGCCACCGTCTGCATATAGTCAGGAATGATATCCGCGGTGCGATATTGCCCCTCGATCCCCGTTGGCTCGGGAGCCATGGTCTCTTCGAGCTCTTCGATGACATCCTGGTTGGCGGTCGAGCCGTCACCCATGCGAATCTTGAGGCACAGATAGCCCTGCGGATGATGGGACCCCGTCACCATGAGCGCGCCGCACGCCTCACCGTCATAAGCCGCCGCCCACGTAAGGGCAGGGGTCGGGACAGGTCGCGAAGCGAGCACGGCGTCTAGCCCGTGCGCCGCTAGCACGCCCGCCGCAAGCTCAGCGAACTCGCGCGCCAGGGGCCGGGTATCGAACCCTATATATACCGTTTTGCCCGGATTGGTCTTTTGCCACAACTCGCCGACGGCATCGGCGATACGGGCAACGTTATCGGCAGTGAAGTCCTCATCGACGCGAGCGCGCCAACCGTCAGTTCCAAAATGAATTATCGCGCACACGCGCAGACACCTCGCAGTGTTTGGATCATGGTACGCATGGGGTATACCCGCAACATGCACTCGGCAACCTGCCGGCACCAGCATTCACCATTTGGGCAAATGCTGCCGAGGACATGCAGGCAATAAAAAAACCGCCCCGTATGGAGCGGTTTTGCCCTTTATATATCGAGCGCCTCGGCCATCGCTGCCGTAGTGATTGCCGTGGTTCCACAGCAACTGCCCACCATTGCGGCACCGGCATGCCTCCATTCGATGCATGCGCGCGCGAAAGCTTCGGGGTTCTCGTGCCATACGGGGCCATCCTGAGTCTGGACCGGATCGCCCACGTTGGGACGCACCGTGACGGGAGTAGTCGCCGATGCAACCATCCTGGGCACCGCCGCGTTCGCGGCCGCAAGCGAACAGCAATTAACACCAACCGAGTTTGCGCCGTGTTTTTCGGCGTACAAAACGGCTGCCTCGATGTTGAGGCCATCGCCCAACAGGTCGCCTTTATCGTCAACGACAAAACTCACCAGAACAGGCATGCCGTCGGCGGCGTCTCGGGCGCCGGCAAGCATGGGCTGCAAATTACGGATAGACGTCACCGTCTCGATCAGCAGACCGTCAACGCCGGCGTTGAGCAAGGCGTGCGCCTGTTCGCGCGCAATGCCTCGGATTTCACGATACTCGGCAGAGTCCTCGGCAAACCACTCAATACCGATCGGGCCCATCGAGCCCAGCAGCAGCTGAGGGTGCGCCTGGCGGGCATCGTCGACAGCCCCGCGATTGACTTCCGCCACGGACGGCGCAATCTGGTCGTGCTTGAGGGCATAGCTCGATGCCTGAAAGGTGTTGGTAATGAGCACCTGCGCGCCGGCGGCGACATACAAGCGATGGATACGAGAAACGGTCTGCGGCTCTGCCAGATTCCAAAACGCCGGTGGAATGTCGGCGGCATCGTACTCACTCAACAGAACACTGCCCATGGGACCCTGCGCCAACAAGGTCTCGCTCGACAAGCGGCGCGTAAGTTCCTCGGCACCAAAGCGGTTGTAATAACTCGTATCCATATATATCCCGCTATTCCTCGACGCTGATTCCCTGCTTTTCGAGATAGGCGAGCCAGCGGCTCATCGTGTCCTCGGATAGCGCATGCTCCATCATGCAGGCCTCGGAATCGGCTCGCTCAAATTCGACACCGAGCTCCTGAACCAAAAACGTGCGGATGAGGCGATGACGGTACCAGATAGCCGTGCCAACCTCGCGGCCGCGATCGGTCAGGATCACCTTGCCGTAGTGCGATTGCTCGACAAGCTCGGATGCCTTGAGCGCCGAAACCGCTTTATTGACCGATGCCTTGGAGACGCCAAGGCGCTGCGCGATGTCGACCGATCGCACGCCGTTGGTTTCCCCCTCTTCGCTTTCAATGCGAACCATGCACTCCAAGTAGTCTTCGTTCGCCACCGTCAGATGTAGTTCGCGCGAGCTATTTGTCGTATCCATGATCTTCCGTCCCTTCTGCATTCAATGGCTGATTCTACCCCATCCAAGCGTCGTGGTATGCCGTGGCATACCGTGCTAGAGTTCTTGTTGCACACGACGACCAAGATTGGAGCGGTCTTTATGGAAAACACCACCACGAGCCCCGATGTCCTCGAGCGCTTTTTGCGCTACGTCCAGATCAACACGCAGTCCGAGGATGCAAACTGCGACCAGGTACCCTCGAGCGCCGTTCAGTTTGACCTTGCCAACGTGCTGGCTGAAGAGCTGCGCGAGCTTGGTGCGGAAGATGCCTACGTGACCGAGCACGCCTATGTCTGCGCGCATATCCCCGCAAGTGCGGGCGCTGAGGACAAGCCCGCCCTGGGCCTGATCGCCCATCTCGACACCACCGAAGTTGCACCGGGCGCCGGCGTGAAGCCGCACATCGTACACTACGAAGGCGGCGACCTGGTCTGCGGCACGGTTGACGGTAAGCCCGTTGCCATGAGTACCGCCAAGCTTCCCGCCCTGAACGACCTCGCGGGTGAGGACCTGGTCTGCAGCGATGGCACCACGCTGCTGGGCGCGGACGACAAGGCAGGCGTCGCCGAGATCATGTCGCTTGTCGTGCGTATCGCTCAGGACCCTTCTTTGCCCCATCCCGCACTCGGCATTTGCTTCTGCCCTGACGAGGAAATCGGCCACGGAGCCGAGCTGTTGGATATCGCTACCTTTGGCTGCAAGTACGCCTACACGGTCGACGGCGGCCCCATCGGCGAGCTGGAGTGGGAGTGCTTTAACGCCGCCGAGGCGACCGTCCGCTTTGAGGGCCAGTCCATCCACCCGGGCGACGCTAAGGGCCGTATGGTCAACGCAGGCAATCTGTTCTGCGACTTCAACGCGTTGCTCCCCTACGCGCAGCGCCCGGAGTATACGGAAGGCTACGAGGGCTTTTATCACCTTGAGGGTGTATCTGCGACCGTCGATCACGCCACAGCGCGCTATATCGTCCGCGACCATGACGCCGCCAAGTTCCAGCAGAAACTCGACCTTATTGATGCCGCCGCCTCGATGCTCAACCAGCGTCTGGGTGAGGAGCGCGTGACGGTCGAGATTAAGCAGCAGTATCGAAATATGGCCGAGATCGTTCGTGACTATCCCGAGCTTATTGATGTTGCCAAGGAAGCCTACCTTGCCTGCGGCGTTGAGCCCCAAGTGCTGCCGATTCGTGGCGGCACCGACGGCGCCCAGCTGTCGTTCCGCGGTCTGCCCTGCCCCAACCTTTCCACCGGCGGCTATTGCTACCACGGCGTCAACGAGTTCGTCCCGGTCAGTTCGCTCGTCAAGATGACCGACGTGCTCCAGGAGCTCGTCGCCCGCTTTGCATAAGCCTGGCTGCACAAGTCCAAAAGACGAATTGCCCCGTCCTCAACCAAGAACGGGGCAATTTTTTTGCTGCAATGAGAACAGGTTGACGCGCGCCAGCCTATTAACGCAAGGAGTGTCCCAAACTGCCGGCACAAAAGGAACGTCCCCAAGTGCCAAGTGCATCAAGAGTGCCCCCTTTGACCAGTCGTTTAAGAACGTCCCCAATGACTACCCATGTGCCAAGTGTTACGCCGATGTTTTGGCACCGACAG
>CAVEET010000120.1:0-3017 GCA_963614835.1 Bulleidia sp.
CGCTGCTCCTGCGACTGCACCACGGTGTTGGTGGGCAGGTGGGTGATGCGCACGGCGGAGTAGGTGGTGTTAACGCACTGACCGCCAGGGCCGGAGGCGCAGTAGGTGTCGATGCGCAGGTCAGACTGGTTGATCTGGACGTCGATTTCCTCGGCCTCGGGAAGCACGGCGACGGTAGCCGTTGAAGTCTGGATGCGGCCCTGGGACTCGGTCTTGGGGACGCGCTGGACACGGTGCACGCCGGACTCGTACTTCATAACGGAGTAGACGCGGTCGCCCTCGACCTTGAACTCAATGGACTTAAAGCCGCCGGCCTCGCTGGGGCTGGAATCGAGCACGGTAGTCTTCCAGCCGCGCGACTCGCAAAAGCGCTGATACATCTTGTACAGGTCGCCGGCGAAGATGGCCGCCTCGTCGCCACCGGCGGCGGAGCGGATCTCGACGATGGTGTTCTTGTCGTCGTTGGGGTCGCTCGGGATGAGCATGTACTTGATGTCTTCCTCGAGCTGGGGGAGCTTGGCCTCGTTTTCGGAGATGTCCATCTGGAGCATCTCCTTCTCATCGGCATCGGTGGTATCGTGCAGCATTTCCTTGGCAGCCTCGATGTCATCGAGCGCACCGATGTACTCGCGCGAGGCGGCGATGAGGTCGGACTGGTGCGCGTACTCCTTGTTGAGACGCGTGAACTCCTTGATATCGGAGGCGACGGCCGGGTCAGAGAGCTTCTTCTCGAGCTCCTCGTAGGCCTTGATGATCTTTTCGAGCTTGTCGCGCATGACGGACTCCTTTATATGCGTGAAGGTGAAAATCGGCAGAATTGATGGGACGCGGGGCGCCGCTGCGGGGGTAAGCCCAGCTAGAACATGTCGATCTTCAGATACATGCGCATCCCTTCGCGTATGGGGTACATAATTGCGGTCTAACCTATACATGATAGCGTGCGCAGGCAAACCTGCATATAACCCGCACGGAATGATTGGACGTAGTCGTTGGGGACGTTCCTTAACGACTAGTCGTTTAAGAACGTCCCCAACGGCCAGCAAAGGGACTGTCGCTTTGTCACATTTTAGAGTGTCTGAAGCAGAGCGATGAGGAAGCGTACGCCCTGAAGATAGGCGCGGCGGGTGATGCGCTCGTTGGTGCCGTGGACGCCGCGATCACACTCATCGTCATCAACCACAAAGGCCGAGAAGCGAATGCACTCAGGGCAAATGTGCTGGTAGTTGGCAGCGTCGGTCGCACCGATCACAGTCGAGGGCACAATTGCCACTGACTCGAATAATCCGTTTTCCTCCGTCCCCTTTGGATCACGGAAATAGCGGGCGGCGATGGAGCGAACCGCCTCGAGGCCGGGACCACCGATGCGCAGGGACGGCGAGGGTTCGGAGCTGCCGGGGCCCAGCTCCACTTCGACACGACCGGCAAGGTCCGCCCCGACAACCGCCTCACGGCAGCGCGCCACAACGTCGGCCACGCTCGTGCCCTCGAGCATGCGGAAGTTGATGTTGGCCCACATATCCTGCGGCATTACGTTGGCGCCGGTGCTGCCACCCTCGATCTGGGTCGGCGCGCAGGTGGTGGTCACGAGCGGATAGAGCCTCTTGCTGGCAAGGCAATCGCGAACAATGGCGTCCCCGTTGGCGGCAATTTCATCGGCCGTGTAGAGCCCTAACTCGATGAGCTGGGCGGCAAGCAAGTCGGTCACGCGCGTCGGCCACTCGATATCGCAGATTGCGGTGATGGCACGGCTGAGCACCTCGAGCGATGTGCCACCGTAGGGGTTGGAGGAATGCCCGCCCTCACTCTTCGTCTTGAGCACGATATCGGCATAGCCCTTCTCCGCGAGGTCGGCATGCATAAGCCAGCCCTCGCCCGCACCGTACTCGACAGCCGGAACGATGTGGTAGTCGCCCTCGTCGATCAGGTACTCAAGCTCAATGCCGCGCTCCTCGAGCGCGCGGCCGATGGCGCCTGCACCGTACTGCGTCGTCTCCTCGTCCTGGCCAAAGGCCAGGAGCAGCGTGCGCTCGTGCTGCCAGCCGTGCGCCAGCGCATACTCGACAGCCTCGAGAATGCCTGCGACCTGGTCCTTCATGTCGATCGCGCCGCGGCCCCAGATGTAGGTGTCGTCCACGTGCCCGCTAAAGGGGGCATGCGTCCAGTCAGCCTCGGTGCCGGGTACCACGGGAACCACGTCCATGTGGCCCATGAGCATAATGGGCTTGAGGGCAGGGTCGGAACCGCCAAGCGTCACCAATATCGAATGGTCGATAAGCTCGACCTTACCCGCCGTAAATACGTGCGGCCAAGCCTGCTGCATATACGCGCGCAGGTCGTCGAACGGCCGCCAGTCCACCGCCTCGGCATCCATACTCGAGATGGTCGGAAACGACAGCACACGGCCCAGGCGCTCGCACGCACCAGCCTCGTCTATATCGGCAAAATCATCCTCATGCGCAAAAAAGCGCCAAACCTCGGCCATGGCATCCTTTCGATTGTGATGACGAGGGCCGCCCCACCGGAGCGGCCCTGCCACATAAGCGTTTGCGGTCGGTTATTTGTCCTCGAGATAGCGCGAGAGGAACTCGCGGGTACGTTGGTGCTTGGGGTTCCCGAAGAGCTCGGCCGGCGCGGCGTCCTCGAGCACCACGCCCTTATCCATAAAGACCACGCGGTCGGACACGGTTCGGGCAAAGGCCATCTCGTGCGTGACGACGACCATGGTCATGCCGTCGGCCGCGAGCTTGCGCATGACCTCGAGCACTTCTCCCACGATCTCGGGGTCGAGCGCGGAGGTCGGCTCGTCGAACAGCATGATCTGCGGATTCATGCACAGGGCACGAGCGATGGCCACGCGCTGTTTTTGACCGCCGGACAGACGGCCCACGGCGGCGTGCGCGAACTTCTCGAGTCCCACGCTGGTCAGGTGCTCCATCGCGACCTTCTCGGCCTCGGCCTTGCTCATCTTTTTGAGCGTGACGGGCGCGAGCGTGCAGTTGTCGAGCACATCCATGTTG
>CAVEET010000121.1:0-7396 GCA_963614835.1 Bulleidia sp.
CCCACATGCCACGGGTGCCGCTGGGAATGAGTGCCGCCAGACGCTCGCGCATCTCTGCCGCGGCCTTGTTGGTAAACGTAATGGCAAGAACCTGCCAAGGTTTAACACCCAGGTCGCCGAGCATATGTGCGATGCGGAAAGTCAAGACGCGGGTCTTGCCCGAGCCGGCGCCGGCGAGCACCAGCAACGGGCCCTCGGTGGACAGGACCGCCTCGCGCTGGGCGGGATTAAGGCTGTCGATGTCGACGAGCGGCTTGGCGGGCTTGGGCGCCGGCGCGGGAGCGTCGTAGATGTCGAGCGGAACGAGCTCGGGTTCCGGCGCGGCGGGGGCGGTGTACGCATCGAGCGGCACGGGTTCCGGCGCGGGCGGCACGGGTACCGCGGCGTTCTTTTCCCAGGGCAAGGGCTGGGTCATGGGCGACTCCTCATCTGACGGACGGCGCGCCTGCGGGCGACGCCATAGTTTGAGCCGTACCAGTATACCGAGCCGCGCGGACACCGACGCAAATCACACCACGACTCCGTGCGCCACCGTCAGGCCCACCCCAGCAGATTTGGTGCAATGGGATCAGGTTGCTTTGCACCAATCTATTGACAATCACGGAACCGCCAATGTCATGGCAACGGCAGCGAGCGGCGGCCAGAGCGAACAAATTGGCATGAAAAGAGGGCGGCATAGACCTTTTGGTCATGCCGCCCTCTTTGAATGACAAGTTGTCGCTCTGGCCGCCACGCAGCGTCAACCAAGTTACAGGCCGAGCATCGGCTCCAGGACAAAGAAGTAAGCGAGCACTACGATGCCCAGGATGATGCGGTAAACACCGAAGCACTTAAAGTCGTGACGGCGGACAAAGCCCATGAGCCACTTGATGGCGATGAGCGAAACCACAAAGGCCACAACGCAGCCCACGCCCAAGATAGCGACCTCGTTGGCGCCGAACGTGCCGCCCTTGATGAAGTACTTGACCAGCTTGAGTGCACTCGCGCCAAACATGACAGGAATGGCCAGGAAGAACGTAAACTTGGACGCCACCGAACGCGTGCAGCCCAAAAGCAGGCCACCGATGATGGTAGAACCGGAACGAGACGTACCAGGCACCAGCGAAAGCACCTGGAAGCAGCCGATACCCAGCGCAGTCTTCCAACTCAGGTCCTCGAGCGTGGCGATGGAGCCAAAGTCCAAATTCTCGTCATCGTCCTCATCCTCAGCGGTAGCCGCGGCGGGCGCCGCAAAGTGCGCACCGGCGGGACGTCCGCCCGCCACCACAGCACGCGAACCAAACGAACCGGCAACGGCCATTTCCTCGCGCTTGCTCGCGCGCCAGTTCTCAATCACGATAAACAGCACGCCGTACACAATGAGCGCCAGCGCCACGACGGGAGCATTGTAGAAATGCTCCTCCATCCAGTCGTTGAGCGGCAGACCGATCGCCGCGGCGGGAATGCAGCCGAGCACAATCTTGCCCCACAGCACCCAGGTGTCGCGACGGCCCTCCTTGCCCTTGCTGGGCGAGAACGGGTTGAGCTCATGGAAGAACAGGACGCAGACGGCCAGAATGGCGCCGAGCTGAATCACGACCAGGAACATATTCCAGAACGTCTCACTCACGTTCATCTTGACGAACTCGTCCACCAAGATCATGTGACCCGTCGACGAAACAGGCAGCCATTCGGTGATGCCCTCGACCAGGCCCATGAAGGCAGATTTTAGAAGCTCGATGATATCCAAAGGGACCCCCTCGTTAGACACCCGCCGATATTGTTCTGCGGACGGTGCGGGCGATGTCCCATTATCAACCGTTGGCGGCGCACCTGCGCCTACCCTTACCAAAAAACTCGCCCGTTCACAGAATTGCGAGCGGTCAAACCGAAATCCTTGGGTATAACTGCAACAAGATAAAGTGTCCGGCGGCCAACGCGCCCGCGCCCGCCCGACGCACGAGTCCCACGCCCGTGCGATAGACCAAGGAGGAAACCATGAACGAGGGCTATACCAAGGTATTTGTTTCACTCGACGGTACTGAGCAGCAGGATTTTGTGCTCGCACGCGCCATCAAGGTCGCCGCGAACAACGGCGCTAAGCTGATTATCGGCCACGTCATCGACTCCACCGCACTCGAGAGTGCCGGTTCCTATCCGGTCGACCTGGTCAACGGCTTGGAGGAGGCCTTTAACAACTCCATCGCCAAGCAGCTCGAGGAGGCCAAGGCCAATCCCGACATTCCCGAGGTCGAGGTCATGATTCGCACCGGCCGCATTCGTGAGACGCTCAAGGATGAGATGCTCGACGTGGTCAAGCCAGATCTGGTGCTCTGCGGCGCCCGCGGCCTGTCCTCAATTAAGTACGCGCTACTGGGCTCGATTTCGACGTTCCTGCTGCGCAATACGGACTGCGACATTTTGGTCGTGAAGTAGCGTTGCTCCCACCGGCCGCGGGGCCTGCGGGGTTTCCACGGGCACGTCCTCGCCGCGTTGCGACTGCGGGATGTGCCCTTAGGAAACCCTCCCGGCCCCGCGGCCTTCGCAGCCTTACTTCAGCGAGTTGGCTGAATAGAGGAATGGCGTGCCGCCCCGTTTGGGGCGGCACGTTTTTGTTATAGGAGATTCATTTGAGCCTCATGGCTATGTTCACGTTCGGGAACATAGCCATCCGCACCGTAAGACGGGCTGACTACTCAAAGTATTGGAACTTGTTCGTCGAGAAGGCAAACGTAACGACGAAGCCTTCGCCGGGCTCGGACGCTGCGGTGACGTCGATGCCCATCTTGGAGCACAGACGCGCCACCAGGTAGAGGCCGATGCCCGTTGCGCGCTTGGTGGTGCGACCGTTGTCGCCGGTAAAGCCCTTCTCGAACACGCGGGGCAGGTCGGCCGCGCTCACGCCGCAGCCGTTGTCGGCAACGGTGAGCTCAATGCGCTCGCTCGCCAGGCCCTCGTCCAGCAACGCGCCCGAAAACGTGATCTTCGCACCGTCCTCACGCGCGTATTTAATGCTGTTCTGAATGAGCTGACCCAAGATAAAATCGAGCCACTTCTCGTCGGTAAACACCTCAAAGTCGAGGTTCTCGCACACCGGCGCCACGTGCGCCGCGATAAGCTCACGCGCATTGGCCTTGATTGCGCCCGTCACCAAGGTCTTGAGATCCCAGCGACGAATCAGGTAGTCGCGCTCCACGACTTCCGAGCGCGCGTAGTACAGCGCCTGATCGATATAACGCTCCACGCGAGCCAGCTCGCGACCCAGGTCATCCACACGCGACAGGTCGTCTTCGCCGCCGTCCAGGTTTTCCAAAATCAGGTGAGCCGCCGCCAGGGGCAGTTTGGCCTCGTGGACCCAACTCTCGATATAGTCGCGATAGTCATCGGTCTGACGCCGGCCTTCGGCAACCTCGTCGCAGGCAGCTTTGCCCACCCGGCGCAAGACCTCGTACTCGAGCTCGCCCTCGGCATAGGTCGGGCATTGCACCATCTCCTGCACCCATGCGGGACTCTCGAGCTCCTCTGCCGCACGCTCCAGCTGGCGCAGAAAACGACGACGACGCGCGTACTCGATCACGATGCCGAGCATACCGAAGATAAAGGACACGCCGACCGCCACGGCCACGATAGAAACGGGTGCGCCGGCGACCGTCAGCACAAAGCAGCTCAGCAGCACGCCGCACGTCCACACGGCGACGGGAAGCAGCGCGTCTTTAAAGAACTTGGCAAACGACATAGCCGGCCCCTAGACCGAATAGCCTTGGCCGCGGTGCGTCGTCAAATACCCCTTGATGCCGATTTTTTCGAGCGTGGTGCGCAGGCGGTTGATGTTGACGGTAAGCGTGTTGTCGTCCACGAAGGCGTCGGAGTCCCACAGGTCCTGCATGATGGCCGAGCGCGAAACGATCTTGCCCGCGCGGCTCAGAAGCAGCGAGAGGATACGCAGCTCGTTTTTGGTGAGCTCGGTACTGTCGCCGGTTGCCGTATTGGCGACCATGGAGCGGGCGAGGTCGAGCTCCAGTCCCTTGTGGACGAGCGTACTGCGCTCACCTGACGCCGCGGTGCGACGCAGCAAGGCATTGATGCGCGCCACGAGCACACGGGCGCTGTAGGGCTTGGGAACAAAGTCGTCCGCGCCGAGCGTCATGGCCATGACCTCGTCGATCTCGGTCGTGCGCGACGTGAGGACGATGATGGGAACCTCGGATTCGCGGCGAACCTCGTGGCAGATATGCTGGCCGTCCTTGACGGGAAGTGTGAGGTCGAGCACCACTAGGTCGGGCGCGGCGGCGAGAATATCGCGTGAGACATGCTCGAATGATTCGCATGCCTCGACCTCAAAACCCGCACGGGCAAGGATATCGGCAAGCTCGCGACGAATGGGCTCGTCGTCCTCAACGATATAGATCAGCGCCATGGATTCCGCTCTCCCCTTGGTTGTCTTGCCACCATTATGGCTGCGGAGCCGCAGGTGCGCGCCTTGCGCGTCACCAAGGTGACAGAACTGTTCGCGAGCGGCAGGGTCTTGCCCCTCGCTCGCAACGGGCACGGGAATTAAATGAGTTTTTAATCCCCGTCCCAGAAACATCATTTAGCGGCGGGCGCGAAGCTTTTCGTAGCCGTCGGCGAAGAAGGCGACCGTGGCGGCGTCGGCCTCGGCGGCGTCCGTCTCGGTTGCGGGGACCACGCCGTGCTCGTCGCTCACCAGGAACAGCGCGCCCTTAAGCTGCGCGGGAATGTCTACGCGCGTGACCGGGATGCCCTTGGTCTGGGCCAGCTGCTCAATGAGCGTCGCCGTGCCGCACAGACACTCGTCCGCCGGCGCCACAAAGGCAAGCTCGCCGTTGTTGACGGCGGCGAGCAGCTCGGGCGCCACGCCGGTCTCGTCGGCTTCGGAGCGAGCCTCGGCAGAACGGGCACGCAGCGCCTTGGCCGACGTGTCGGCCAGCGGCTCGTACTCCCCCACCGTCATGGCGGCATTGCCGTTAACGTCGATCACCAGCATGAGCACGCCGTCGCGTGCGGTGTAGTCGCCCTCGGCAAGTGACCACTCAACGTGCTGCTTTGCCCAGCTGAGCATGTTATGGGTAAGCGGCTCGCCCTGCACCAGGCGCTCGGACAGCGCGCGGATGTGGCGGTTGAGCATGGGCACCTTTTTGTTGGACATACGCCAACGGCAGATGAGCGCGGGCTTGTCGAGCGTGAACTTCTCGACCGCCTCTTGATTGGCGCAGAAATCCTCGTACGCACGCTGATCCTCGGCATTGCCAAACAGCTCGGCATCATCAATCTGGGGCATGGTTGTACCTTTCGTGTTAGTCATTCCGTCCTCTTATACCAAAAAGACGGCCCTCCAAACGGAGCAGCCGTCTTTTGCAGAGATTATTTTGTCCCAGGGCGGAACTTAGTGACGGAAGTGGCGAGCACCAGTAAAGACCATCGCAATACCATGCTCGTTGCAGGCCTGGATGCTCTCGTCGTCGCGCTTGGAGCCGCCGGGCTGGATGATGCAGGTCACGCCGTGCTCAGCAAGCACGTCGACGTTGTCGCGGAACGGGAAGAATGCGTCGCTTGCGCAGGCAAAGCCGCCCTTCTCCACGCCCTCGCGCTCGCAGAAGTCCTCGGCACGCTCGCAGGCCAGCAGCGCAGAATCCACACGGTTGGGCTGACCCGGGCCCATGCCAATGCCGGCCTTGCCCTTGGAGACCAGGATGGCGTTGGACTTAACGCCCTTGCAGACCTTCCAGGCAAACTCGAGCTCGGCCATCTCGGCGTCGGTGGGCTTGCGGTCGGTGGGGAACGTAAAGGTCGCGGGGTCCTCGGTCACGTGGTCGACCTCCTGCACCAGCATGCCGCCGTCGACGGAGCGCAGCTCCACCTGGGCGCCGTGGTCTACGCCGCCGGTAGCCAGCACGCGCAGGTTGGGGCGCTTAGCCATGCGCTCGAGTGCCTCGGCGGTGTAGCTCGGGGCGATGATGACCTCGACGAACTGCTTGTTCTGATCGGCGAAGTGCTCAACCAGATCAAAGGGAACCTCGCGGTTGCAGGCGATGATGCCGCCAAAGGCGCTCTTGGGATCGCAGGCGAAGGCGCGGTCGTAGGCGGCCGTGATGTCCTCGGCAACGGCGGAACCGCAGGGGTTCTGGTGCTTGAGGATCACGCAGGCCGGCTCGTCGAACTCGCGGACCAGGCTCCAGGCGGCGTCGGCATCCAGATAGTTGTTGTAGCTGAGCGGCTTGCCCTGGATCTGCTTGGAGCCCACGAGCGGGAACTGCGAGCTCGCGGTGTTCTCGCAGCCCTCGGCAAAGCGGTAGACCGTAGCCTTCTGCTGAGGATTCTCGCCATAGCGCAGGTCGTCGACCTTCTCCAGCGAGATCTCGAGCTTGGCAGAGGTGTCCGCCACGTCGCTTGCCTGGGCGGCAAGCCAACGGGAGATAGCCGTGTCGTAGGCGGCGGTGGTCTGGTAGACCTTCACCTGCAGGCGACGACGGGTGGAAAGCGTGGTGCAGCCACCGGTCTCGCGCATCTCGGCCAGGACGGCGTCGTAGTCGGCCGGGTCGGAGATGACGGTAACGCTCGCGGCGTTCTTGGCGGCAGAGCGCAGCATAGAGGGGCCACCGATGTCGATGTGCTCGATAGCGTCCGCGAAGGTGACCTCGGGGTTGGCAACGGTCTTCTCGAACTCGTACAGGTTGACGACGACCAGGTCGATCAACTTAATGCCGTGCTCAGCGGCCTCCTGCATGTGCTGCTCGGAATCGCGGCGGGCCAGCAGCGCGCCGTGAACCTTGGGGTGCAGGGTCTTAACGCGGCCGTCCATCATCTCGGGATAGCCCGTGAACTCCTCGATGGGGGTTACGGGAACGCCCGCGTCCTCGATGGCACGAGCCGTGCCGCCCGTAGAGATGATCTCGACGCCAAAGTCGTCAACCAGCGTCCGTGCGAAATCGACGACGCCCGTCTTATCGGTAACCGAGATCAACGCGCGTGCGATCTTCACATCAGATCCCATGCAGTCCTCCTGTCTGGTACGCCGCCGTGCTCTGTGAGTCGGTGATACGTCGATCTGCAGCGCTCGCGCAGCGGCATTGAAAATACTGATTTAATGTAGCGCATCGAGCACATCGATGCACCCCGCAACGGGCGCATGTGCAGAAAAAGTTTGCGAGCGGAGGGGATGGGCATGGCACCGGGCACGGTGAGTTCATGGAACACAGGGGCACCATAATTAGATGCCAATGGCGTGGTAGAACTGTGCTCGATATGCATCCGCAAAAGAAAGAGGCACCATGGTCTCGCGGGTTCTCTACCGACCGTTTGATACCGAAGACTTCGACGCCATCGCGCTGATTCTGCAGCAGCTTTGGCATAACAATTCGGATAACGATGAGTACAACCGCCTTGAGGCCGCGTGCGA
>CAVEET010000122.1:0-10950 GCA_963614835.1 Bulleidia sp.
CGGTTTTCTTAAAGCCCAGGCCGTCGCACTCAGGACATGCGCCATAGGGAGCGTTAAACGAAAAATCACGCGGCTGCAGGTCATCGATGGAGTGTCCATGCTCCGGGCACGCTAACGCCAGCGAATACTCCAGCAACTCGCCTTCGGTCCCCTCGGGAGCGTCGCGGTCGGGCAGCAAGTATACGTTCACATTGCCGTGCGCCAGCGCAGTCGCCTGTTCAACGGACTCGGCAATACGGCCCAGCGAGTTCTCGCGAATCACGATGCGGTCGACCACGACCTCGATATCGTGCTTGAATTTCTTATCCAAATCGATAGGGTCATCAAGCGAGCGAACCTCGCCGTCGACACGCACGCGGCTAAAGCCCTCGGCGCGAAGGTCCTCAAACAGCTTGGTGTACTCGCCTTTTCGCCCGCGCACCACCGGTGCCAGCACAAACGCGCGGCGGCCCTCCCCCGCCGCCAAGACCTTGTCGGCAACCTGGTCGGTCGTCTGGCGCTCAATGACGCGGCCGCATTCGGGACAGTGCGGGGTGCCCACACGGGCGAACAGCAGGCGCAGATAGTCATAAATCTCGGTTACAGTGCCAACCGTCGAGCGAGGGTTTTTAGACGTCGTCTTTTGGTCGATCGACACCGCCGGCGAAAGGCCGTCGATTGAATCCAAGTCGGGTTTGTCCATCTGGCCCAAGAACTGGCGCGCATAGCTCGAAAGACTCTCGACGTATCGACGCTGGCCCTCGGCATAGATAGTGTCAAATGCCAGCGAACTCTTGCCCGAGCCAGAAAGACCGGTAATGACCACGAGTTGGTCACGCGGAATGGAAACATCGATATCACGGAGGTTGTGCTCACGAGCGCCGCGAATAACGATAGAAGAATCAGACATGGAAGCTCCTTGCCTCCTATTGCATCGAATCATACTGCCGATGAGTTTAGCGCACTCGACGCGCACAGATGTTCGTAATACAAGATTCGCAGACCTTTAGCTTTGCGTATCGGGCGCTTTGTTTCTCGAAATGCCGTGGAAAGGTTACAGTAATCTAATACTGAACTTAATTTGCCGTAACAGAGGAACGTCCATGACCGAAGATATCCCCCTTGAAATCACTTCGAGCGACATGGCCAATCTGCCCATATTCATCGCCGTCCTTATCGTGGCCATCGTCGTGGTGCGCGTATATTTTTCAATCAAACACAATGAAAAGCCGCCCATTGCCCGCGTCTTTTGGTGCGCGACGCTCCTCATCCCGCTCGGCATGGTAGCTGCATGGATTACGAATCAATTGCTCGTAAATGAGGACAATTCCCTATGGGTCCTTTCTTATTCGGCGCTCGGTGCTACCGCCGTCATACTTCTTGTCGAGCCCTTGGTTTCGGGACTTATCGACCAAACCGATCTTGCGACGGGAACGGTTGCCTGTATTTGCCGTGACATCCTTGTCATCGCCGCTGTTTCAGCGCTCTCGTTCGTTTCACTCGAAATTGCCTGTAACGAAACGTTCTATCGCATTCCCGCCAACTCATTCGGGTTTTCCGTCGGGCTGCTCGCGACGGTTCTGCTCTCCCTTTATTTGCTGGGACAGCGTCATGGAGGCGTCATGGCCCTCGTGCCCGTCGTCTGTTGCATCCTTGGCATTGCCGAGCACTTCGTCATAACGTTTAAAGGCGAGGCCATCCTGCCAAGCGATATCTTGGCCCTTGGCACCGCAATGGAAGTGAGCGAGGGATACGAGTTTACCTTTACCGCCGGAATCGTAACCTCTCTAGCCCTGCTGGAGATTTCCCTGGGGCTTCTTTCGCTTATCCGACCGCACAAGCTCCGTACGCCCACCCATGTCTTCCCCGCAATCGCCGCTAACCTCTGCGCTTTTCTGCTAGTGACCGTTGTGGGGCTCTCGGGCTTTTCCAGCATCGACTTGGAGCAGGCGCTGAATTTTGGATTTGACCGTTGGCAGCCCATCACCACGTATGCGTCTCAGGGTTTTATCACTTCGTTCACCGAAATGGTCAACGAGTTGCCCATTGAGAAGCCCGAAGGCTATACGCCCGATGAGGCGCAGAGCATCGAGCAGGAGCTCGCCGCCACCTACGACAGCACGTATGGCTCGAGCGAGCAGCGCGCGGCGGCCGTTGCCCAGTTCAATGAAATCAAGCCGACGATTGTTGCCGTCATGAACGAGAGTTTTAGCGACCTTTCGTGCTTTGAGCAGCTCCAGGCGGCCGGGTACACCGGCCCCGCATTCTACAACTCGCTTCCCGACACACTTGTTCGCGGCACCATGCTCGCTTCGGTCGCCGGTGGCGGAACGGCGAACTCCGAATTCGAATTTTTGACCGGAGCGACAACGGCCTTTGTCGGATTAGGCAAAATCCCCTATCAGCTATATCAGATGAATGGCGTCAACAGCCTGGCAAAGGACCTTAAGGAGCTTGGGTATACCGCTACCGCTATGCACCCGCAAAACCCCGTCAACTACCATCGAGATAAAATCTATCAGCAGCTGGGCTTTGGAGACTTTCTTTCAATCGGCGATTTCGAAGGTGCGCCCTGTTACCATGCCGGCGTATGCGACTACGCCACCTACGACAAGATACTCGACCTGCTTAGAACCGACGAAGCCCCGCAGTTCATCTTTGACGTCACGATGCAAAATCACGGCGGCTACGACTATGGCACCGTTCCCGCCGAGGAGCTGACAAACTATTGGGTCGAGGGAGCCAGCGAGGGTGCCAATAGCGCGCTCAACACCTATCTTACCTGCATCGACGCATCCGACCGGGACCTCGAGTACTTTATCAACGAGCTCCGCAATATCGGCAGACCGGTTGTTCTTGTCTTTTTTGGCGACCATCAGCCGAGCGCCGCAACGACTCTCAACGACGAGCTGTACCCTCAGGAAGATACGGCAAGCCACGCTTTCCGTATCTATCAGTCGACATATTTTGTCTGGGCTAACTATGAAATCGCCGGCAATACCGAGCTCAACGTCTACGACACCGTCGGGGCAAACGAGATTGCAGCCATTACCCTTAATAAGATCGGCGCCCCGCTCACCGACTATCAAAAGGCTCTGCTTGCAACAAGGTCAGATGTGCCCACCATCAATGTCGCCGGCTACCTTGGTGCCGACGGGCTGCGCTACGACTTGGAATCTGAAGACAGCCCATACGCCTCGACGATCGACAAGCTGCAGCGCATGCAATACCTCGAGTTCGCCAGCATAGTTCAGTAAGCCCGCCCATTCGCTTGGACCCATCGTATTGCAAGCACGCTCGGCCCAAATGCATCGTAAATGACTCCCGCTCGCAAACGAGGGTACAATGACGCTCGTGTCACATCACGGGGCCCCGGCCCCAACATATACAAAGGAGTCATACATGGGTTGCGAGCACGCACAGGCCGCCGGCGGACAAACGTCGCCGTCGCAATTTGAGGAGAATACGCTGTCCGAGGTCAAACGCGTCATCGCCGTGCTTTCCGGCAAGGGCGGTGTCGGCAAGTCGTTTGTCACCGGTGCCATCGCCACCGAGCTTGCCCGTCACGGCCACAAGGTCGGCGTCCTCGATGCCGACATCACCGGTCCCTCTATCCCCAAGATGTTCGGTATGAGCGGACGCCACGTCCATGCCCTTGGCAACCTCATGCTGCCTGAAATCTCCGAGCACGGCGTCAAGGTCATGAGCTCCAACCTTCTGCTCCAAAACGAGACCGACCCCGTCCTTTGGCGCGGTCCGGTCATCGCAGGCGCCATTAGGCAGTTCTGGAGCGAGACCTCATGGGGCCCCATCGACTACCTGCTGGTCGACATGCCTCCGGGAACAGGCGACGTCGCTCTCACCGTCTTCCAGTCACTGCCCGTCGACGGCATCGTCATCGTCACGAGCCCGCAGGATCTGGTCTCGATGATCGTCGCCAAGGCGGTCAACATGGCCGAGAAGATGAACGTCCCCATTCTGGGCATTGTCGAGAACATGAGCTATATTGAGTGCCCCGACTGCGGCAAGAAGATCGAGGTCTTTGGCAAGAGCAAGCTCCCCGAGGTCGCAGAGCGCTATAACCTCGACATCTTGGGCCAGCTTCCCATTAATCCGGCACTCGCCGAGGCCTGCGATAAGGGCGAGGTCGAGACCGCACTGCCCGATGGCATGTTGCCCAAGGCAGTCTCTGCCGTCGAGGCCATTACCCCGCACGAGACCGACGAGGCCTAAGTGAACGCGAGCGCCTTCTATGACGTCCTGGTAATCGGCGGCGGGGCTTCAGGCCTCGCCGCCGCCATTACGGCCGCACGAGCTGGCAAAAGCGTCTGCATCGTTGAGCGCGATGTCGCCTGCGGCCTTAAGCTCCTTGCGACCGGCAACGGCCGCTGCAACCTCTCCAACGAATCGATTGATCCACAGCAGTATAACCACCCCGCATTCGTTGAATCCGTTATGGGCCCCCGGCCCGAACAAGAGCTTATGGGTTTCTTCTCCTCGCTGGGCATCATGACAACCTCCGAGGAAGGCCGGCTGTACCCGCGCTCCCTTCGCGCCGAATCGGTGCGCGACGCGCTTCTCAACGTTTGCGACCGCCTAGGTATCACCTTAATCTGCGGAGCCAACGTTGCCTCGGCGCACAAAGCTTCCGAAGGCTGGACACTCCAAATAGACCGTCCAGCGCGGGCACTCAAGGCAAAGAAGCACGACGACCGAAAATCGGAGCTCCGCTCGCTTCGGAAAGCGCTCGCCGATGTCCCTCGCAAGAACGAGGCCCTGGAGGCACATGCCGTAATTATCGCCACGGGCGGCAACCCCACCGGTATCGCCGATACGTTTGGCCTCCCCCTCACCTCGCTGCGCCCCATCCTCTGCCCCGTATCGGCAACGGTCGTTGGCGATCGGGCGGCACTCAAGACGTTGGATGGTCTGCGCGTCCGCGCCCGCTTGACGCTCACCCGTAACCATAGTGAGCTCTGGCACGAAGACGGTGAAGTACTGTTTCGAGCCTTCGGCATCTCGGGCGTCGCTGTCTTCAACCTCTCCCGTCGTATCCAGCGCGGTGATACGATCCTGCTCGACGTTTTCCCCAACCTCTCCAAAGACGAGCTGCTCGATATGCTCAACCGGCGCGTTGAGCTGCTCGGCGGCTTTTCGCCCCGCGATCCCCGTTGGCTCGACGGCATGCTCGCCCCGCAACTCTCCCGCGTCGTCTGCACGGCGTTCGAGCAGTGCCATCCAGGCTCCAACGATGTCATCCACCTGGTCTCGATCCTCAAGCACTTTAGGTTGCTCGTTGAGGGAACAGCCGAGGAGCGCTCGGCACAGGTCACGCGTGGTGGCGTATCTGTCGAGAGTATCTCAACACCCAGTCTACGCGCGCGCAGCGTTGTCGACGCCCCGCTTTACGTCTGCGGCGAAGCGCTCGACATCGACGCCGATTGCGGAGGCTTTAACCTTGCGTGGGCATGGCTCTCGGGCATTCGCGCTGCAAGCAGCCTGTAGCCGCGCAGTCTATAATCAAAAACGCATTCGGGCCGTCTGGGATACCGGACGGCCTCTTTCTTGCCTCTAAGGAGACCTCGATGATTGAAATCACCCAAGTCAACGCGTCGCTCGATGAAGCCGGCGATGAAAATGCCTGCCTCATTGTTGGCAAGCGAGTCGCCAAGCGCGTCCTACGCTGCAAGGACTCCGAGATCAAGTCCATCGAGCTCCACCGCAAGTCAATCGACGCCCGCAAAAAACGAGACGTCCATTTTATCCTGAGCTTTCGTGTTGAGCTGACTAGTCCCCACCTCGAGCGAGAAGCGGTCGACAGCGTTGCCGAACGTGACCGCTCGCGCGTACGCGCGATAGAAGACGATGGGTCTTCATTCCCCACCCCCGTCTCCGACGCACCTCAAGAACGCCCTGTCGTTGTCGGCGCCGGATGCGCCGGCCTTTTCGCTGCGCTTACGCTCGCCGAAGCAGGTCTTAAGCCCTTGCTCATCGAGCGCGGCGACCCGGCATTTCGCCGCTCGCAAGCGATCGACCTCTTTCTAAAGGAGCGCATCCTCGACCCCGAGAGTAATATCCAGTTTGGTCTGGGCGGCGCGGGGACCTTCTCGGACGGCAAGCTCAATACGGGAACAAAAAATCCCGCCCATCGCCTTATCCTCGAAACCTTCGTCGAGGCGGGTGCGCCCCGCGATATTCTGTGGGATGCCAAGCCGCACATTGGCTCCGACATCCTTCCCACGGTTGTCACCGCTATATCCCAGCGCATCGAGCAGCTCGGAGGTGTCGTCCGTTATCGAACAAAGCTCGTCGACATTCACATCGACGCGTCTGGCGCCATTACCGGTATTGATGTCCAATCGTCCCAAGACGCCGCTTGCGAGCCAATCGAGACAAAGCACCTCATCCTCGCCTGCGGGCATTCTGCTCGCGATATTTTTGAGCTCCTTAAAGACCACAACGTGGCCCTCGCACAAAAGACCTTTGCCATGGGCGTTCGCATCGAGCATCCGCAGCGCGACATCGATCGAGCCCAATATGGAGCCTTGGCGGGACATCCAGCGCTCGGGGCGGCCCCTTACAAACTTGTTGCCCATCTTCCCAACGGCCGCAGCGTGTTCTCGTTTTGCATGTGCCCCGGCGGACAGGTTGTCGCCGCCTCTTCCGAACAGGGCCACCTGTGCGTCAACGGCGCCAGCCTCAATGCCCGCGACGGACGCAACGCAAACGCCGCCCTGCTCGTTAACGTCACGCCTGAGGATCTTCCCAACGATGACCCGCTCGCCGGCATCGAGCTCCAGCGTGCCTGCGAGGCGGCCGCCTATCGCCTGGGCGGTTCCAACTGGAACGCACCGGCACAACTCGTCGGAGATTTCCTCGCAGGACGCGCCAGCAAGGCGCCCGGAAAGGTAAAGCCCACCTATCCGCTCGGTGTGACCTGGACGGCAATTGACGAAGCCCTGCCGCAGCATATCGTCGAGTCGCTCCGCCTGGGACTTCCCCTACTCGGAAAAAAGCTACGAGGCTACGACCGTCCCGATGCCGTTCTTACCGGCGTGGAGACTCGTTCGAGCTCACCGGTCACTGTCACCCGAGACCGAACGTGCCATGCCGTGTCGACCCCGGGCCTCTACCCTTGTGGTGAGGGAGCTGGATATGCCGGCGGCATCATGAGCGCGGCCACCGACGGCATCCGTTGTGCTGAAGCCCTGATCGCAGACCTCTAACGCACGAATTCCAGCGCGCAAAAGACATAGGCCCCGAGCTCCACAGGGAACTCGGGGCCTGTTCGCTATTTCTTAAACCGTGCACCCTGGCGTTTTCTGCCCGATGCGAACGTGGAACCCTTACGGGCCTGCGAACGTAAGCGCTCGATCGTCTCGCCCTCAGACGCACCCTCGAGCATCGCCCGAATCTGAACGACGGCATCGCGCAGACGCGCCGCCTCCTCAAAGTCCATGGCGGCAGAAGCGTTACGCATGTCCTCTTCCATGGTTTCGACGATCCGCACGAGCTCGTCATGCGGCAGTTCTTCCAACTGCTCCGCAAGCGTCTGCTCGGGCGCCACCGTTTCCGGCACGCCGCCCTCACCCGACTCATCGGGCGTATAGAATGCGCCATGGCCAAGAGAGTCGCCCTTCGAGCGCCCCTTGGAACCCACGGTTTTTTCGGCCTCGGCAATAAAACTTGAGATGTCGTTAATGGCCTTGTGCACTGTTTTGGGCACAATGCCATGCTCTTCGTTATATGCCATCTGAATCTCACGACGGCGCCGCGTCTCCTCGATGGCCTCTTTCATCGAATCGGTCACAACGTCTGCATACATGATGACTTCGCCATCGGCGTTACGGGCCGCACGGCCAATCGTCTGAATCAGCGAACGGCGGTTGCGCAAGAAGCCTTCCTTATCGGCATCGAGAATTGCCACCAGTGAGACCTCGGGGAGATCCAAACCCTCGCGAAGCAGGTTGATGCCAACGAGAACATCGATCTTGCCCTCGCGCAGCGTTCGCAAGATCTCGACACGGTCCATTGTCGCCGTATCAGAGTGCATGTAATTGACCTTAATGCCCGCATCAAGCAGATGGTCGGTCAGGTCCTCGGCCATGCGCTTGGTCAACGTGGTCACCAGCACGCGCTCCTTGCGTGCAACGCGCTCGCGAATCTCGTCCTCAAGATCGTCAATCTGCCCACGAACCGGACGCACATCGATCTTGGGATCGAGCAGACCGGTCGGACGAATAATCTGCTCAACGTCGTTCTGGCTAACCCGCAGCTCATAGTCACCCGGTGTTGCCGAAACGTAGATGAACTGGGGAATCCTCGCCTCAAACTCATCGAAACGAAGCGGGCGGTTATCGAGCGCCGAGGGCAGGCGAAAACCGTGTTCCACCAGCGTCACCTTACGCGAGCGGTCACCTTCGTGCATACCGCGAATCTGCGGCACCGTCACATGGCTCTCATCGATGATGCAGAGCATATCCTTAGGAAAGTAATCGATTAGGGTAAACGGCGGCTCACCCGGCTTGCGACCGTCCAGATGACGCGAGTAGTTCTCGATGCCGTTGCAAAAGCCCATCGTCTCGAGCATCTCAAGATCATAATCGGTGCGCTGCTGCAGACGTTGCGCCTCGAGCAACTTGTCGGTCGCCTTGAGCTCCGCCACGCGCTTCTCGCACTCTTCGCTGATCGATTTCAGAGCCGCCTTGACCTTCGGCTTCTCGGTCACGTAGTGCGATGCCGGCCATACGGGGATTGCCTCGTACTCACGAAGCATCTCACCGGTGACCTCATCGATCTCGGCAATCAGCTCGACCTCGTCGCCAAAGAACTCAAACCGCAACGGATGCTCGGCATAAGGCGGATACACGTCGACAACATCGCCGCGCACGCGGAACGTGCCGCGTGCCAGGTCATAGTCATTGCGATCATATTGAATGTCGATAAGTGCATGGATAAAGTCATCGCGCTCGAGCGGCACCTTTTTGTCGACGTTTGGAGCCAGACCCGCATAGTCCTCAGGAGAGCCAATGCCATAGATACACGAGACCGATGCGACAACGATCACATCGCGTCGAGAGAGCAGCGATGCGGTCGCCTGATGTCGCAGCATCTCAACCTCTTCGTTAATCGAGGAGTCTTTCTCGATATATGTATCGCTTTGCGGCACATACGCCTCGGGCTGATAGTAGTCGTAGTACGAGACGAAGTAGACCACAGCGTTGTTGGGAAAGAACTCTTTGAGCTCGCTCGCAAGCTGAGCGGCGAGCGTTTTATTCGGAGCCATGACCAGCGTCGGCTTTCCCAGGGCCTCAATAGTCTTTGCCATCGTGAAGGTCTTGCCCGAACCAGTCACGCCCAGCAAAACCTGATAGCGGTCTCCGTCCCTCACGCCCTGCACAAGCGACTCAATGGCCTTAGGCTGGGAACCGGCAGGCTCATAGGGAGAGACGACTTCAAACGGCACCTCAGCGCCTTCAACGCCAAAGCGCTTAAGTTCACCACCAACGCGTTCTACTTCAAATTCCGCCATGGATACTCCTAACTCATATATCTGCAGTATACGCAGGCGGCAGGCATAGTCCTATACGAACCGTTCGGGATAGAGGGTCTTGTAGCGAACCCAGGCATTATTGACACGAATCAGATACGCCTGCGTCTCGGGAAAGGTAATTGCATTATGAAGCGACGTACTCTGCTGCGCCCATCCGTCGACATTGCCCATACCGGCGTTATAGGCGGCAATGGCACTATCCGTCGAACCGTTGAAATAGGTTAAAAGATACGAGAGGTATGCGCAGCCAAACTCGATATTCGTAGCCGGATCGTTAAGGTTGTCGGCCGAATACTCCCCACCGTCGACAAGGCCCTTGGCGATCATATCCTGGGCAGTCTCGGGCATCAGCTGCATCAATCCCTGAGCACCCTGATTCGACTCGGCCCCGGAATCCCAATTCGATTCCGACTTAATGACAGCGCACACCAGATACGGATCCAAATTATGCGAAATACTGGATTGCTTTACATACGCCTCGTAGTCAATCGGATACAACGGCTTAAAGAAAGCGGCGGGAGCACACGAGTAAACGAATGAGATTAGGCCGAAGACAAAAACGGCAGCCAGCGGCATAAGGCGATACCACGCAAAGAAACGTGTCTTAGGCACCGGCATCCTCCTTATCCGCAGTGTCTATAAACCCATGGCATGCAAGCCATGAGTCAAGCTGCTCAAAGAGCGAATTATCGCCTGAGGCATTATCAATCACCGTTGTAGCGAGATTGCACAGCGCAGACTCATCGGGCTGACAAGCAGAACGGGCATCGAAATCAGATGGCTCCATGCCACGTTGAATAGCGCGCTCGCGACGAACTGACAAAGGGGCGCTGATGACCAGAATTTCATCAGCCAAGCCAAATGCATCCTCAAAACCAGTCGGAGCAGAAACCTCGACCACCGCAAAGGGATAACGGGGAGATGAAACCGTACAACAAACCGGGTCGAGAATCCTAAGCGAAAGCTGTTCAATGAGAACGGGATGCACAATGCCATTGAGCCGTGCGACCGAATCAGGAGAAGCAAAAGCTCGAGAAGCGAGGATGCTGCGGCGAATGCCGCCATCCTCATCCAAAATGTCCCAACCGAATTCATCCGCGAGAGCATTGACGATATCAGAGCCCGGCACATACAGCGATTTTGCAAGCTCATCCAGATCGATTAGCATAGCGCCACGAGATTCGAAATAGCGGCAAGCAGTCGACTTACCCGAAGCAATATTGCCCAAGACAAATACGGTAAACATCAAGCCCTCCCTAACGCCAATGCGAGTAATTATCGCTCAAATACACTAGAAGGACTCAAAATACAGCCAAACAGTAAGAGCGCATACGGGGGAACTAGGTCCCAAAGTACAACGTGTATATAACGCAAAAAGGGGGAGGCCGCGAGGCCTCCCCCTTCTCAGTTCAAGCGCA
>CAVEET010000123.1:0-14941 GCA_963614835.1 Bulleidia sp.
GATGCTACAATCTGGCTTGTACTTGAAACGCATCAAAGGGGCCGCTATGGCAAAGGTAAAAATCAGCGACGTCGCGCGCGAGGCCGGGGTTTCGCTGGGCACGGTTTCCAACGCGCTCAACCACCCCGAAAAGCTGCGCCCCGAGACCCTCAAGCTCATCAACGAGACCATCAATCGCCTTGGCTACCTGCCCAACCAAAGCGCTCGTCAGCTCGCGGGCGGCGCCACCAAGTCCTTTGGCCTGGTGCTCCCCCGTCTCGATCACGGCTTTTCGCTCCAAATCGCCAGCGGCGCCCACAACGAGGCTCGCAAGCACGGCTATGACTTGCTCATCGCCAACGCCGATAACAACGATATTCTCCAGGACCATTACCTGCGCTACTTTATGGGCACCCAGATGTCCGGCGTCATGGTTCAGCCCATGGCATCCCCCGACTGGCACCCCGCCATGGCCAAGATGCCCGTGCCGATTGTCTACCTGGACATCCATTGCTCCGAGCCCGGCTACTACGTAGCGGCCGACAACGAGGCCCAGGGTCGCATCATTGCCGAACTCGCCATCGCCCGCGGCGCGCACCATATCACCGTTGTGGGTCGAGCAGCATTTATGCAGCTCACCCTACGCGTGCTTGGCATTCACAAGGCCCTCGCCCTGCACCCCGATATCAAGATCGAAGTCATCGACGCCGGCGAATGGAATACCGCTGCCGACGGCTATGGCATCGGCAACCAAATCGCCGAGCGTCCCGCCGACGAACGCCCCGATTTTGTCGTCGGTCTAACCGACGTGCTGGCCTCGGGCGTCGTTTCGGCACTGGTCGACAAGGGCATCTCTGTCCCCGGGCAAGTACGCGTAGCAGGCTGCGATGGCAACCCGCTCGCTTGGAGCGGGTCGGTCCCGCTCACTACGGTAGCGCCCCCGGGCTACGAGATTGGCCGCAAGGGCGTTCAATTGCTCATGGAGCAAATCGAAAACAAGGCCCCGGCAAAGACCAAGCACGTCCACATCGGCTCTGCCGCGCGCACCGTCACCGCGGTCACGGCCATCGAGGACATCAACCGCCAAGAACTCGTGCGGCCGTTCCTGCTGGAACGCGCCAGCACCCAGGCAAGCACCCAGACCGACGCCACGGCCATCAACCTAGGCGCGTATCTGTAGCACGCCCGCAAGTATGCTATGTCGCCGCTTAAGCAAAAGGGACCCGACCATTGCCGGGCCCCTTTTGCTTAAGCGCAAACGTGAGCAATTGCTCGTTTCAACGCCGCAATTGTCTAGCGCGCGGCCTTGACCGCCGCCGCCAGATCGAACAGAGTATCGAGCACGGCATCGCAGCCATCCACCACGTCCTGCGGCAGCGGCACGATATCGGGGACGGCAAAGACGTGGCATCCGGCCGTGATGCCCGAGACGCAGCCGTTGCGCGAATCCTCGACCACGGCACATTCCTCGGGAGTAAAGCCCGCGCGCTCGCAGGCGAGCAGATACATCTCGGGGTCGGGCTTGCCGTGCACAACGTCCTCGCCGCAGGTCACCGTTTCAAACTTGTCAAAGAGGCCGAATGCTTTAAGGTTGCGCTCGGCCGTAACATGGCGCGATGACGTTGCAAGGCCTACGTGATAGCCCGCAGCCAACAGCTCGTCTATGCACTCGGCAGCGCCGGCCTTAAGCTCCAGATCGGTCTTGACCATCTCGTCGCGAATCTCCTTATGGCGGACATAGATCGCCTCGGCGGTCTCGTGGCTGCCGTAATGCTTATCGAGGATGTCCATGACATCGGGTAGCGTGCGACCGATAAACTGATGGATCAGCGCATCATCAATCGCGAGCCCCAGCTCAGCGGCGCCTGCCTTCCAGGCCCTAATCCCCAAACGCTCGGTATCGACCAGCGTTCCATCCATGTCAAAAATAACAGCCTTGATCATATCGGTCCCCCTCGCCGGATTGCATTACTGCCACTCTACCGCACTTTACAAGCTTGTATATAACGTATATAGCATATTGCACTTTCGTTACATAGCTGGAAGTCTTATGACAAACAGCTCGGTGGGATTATAGTTTCATCCGAGCTTTAATAACTGTAAGGAACTTTCATGCTTTCAGACACCGCCGCACCCGCAGAGGAGCTTCAGGACAGACTCGCAGCACTCGAGCAGCTGCTTTTGGCATACGGACGCGTCGCCATCGGCTTTTCCGGTGGTGTCGACAGCAGCTTTTTGGCCGCGGTCTGCGCCCGCATCATGCCTACCAATACCCTCCTCGTCCATCTCACCACGCCGCTCATCGGCACGCCCGAACAGACTTCGTTTGAGCAGTCCGTTGATGGACAGGCCAATGAGGGGCCGCATTTTAAGCTCCCCGTGCTCAATCTTTCGGTGGATCAGCTGCAGCTCCCCCAAGTAGCCAGCAACGATGCTAATCGCTGCTACCACTGCAAGCACGCCGGCTTTACCGCCATCGTCAACCACGCCAAGTCGCTCGGCTTTCCCACCGTCATCGATGGCAGCAATGCAAGCGATCGCGGTGACTACCGCCCCGGAATGCGTGCGGCAGAAGAGCTCGGCGTACGCTCCCCTCTTATGGAGGTCGGCTTTACCAAGGACGAAGAGCGCGAGCTACTACGCGCATGGGGCTATCCTGTTTGGAACCTGCCGGCGGGAGCATGTCTTGCCACGCGCGTCCCCACGGGCGAGGAGCTTACGTTCGAGAAGGTCTCCCTGATCCGCGCCTGCGAGGATTACCTGCACGATCTTGACCTGGCACAGGTACGCGCGCGCTTGATCGGTGGCTGCATGCATATCGAGGCCGCACCCGCAGATGTCGCCAAGATTGCCGCCCTCGGCGGTGCCGCTGTCGACGACGAGGGCAAGACCCCGCTGCCCGCCGTTATCGAGTCCGCGCTGCGCGAGCTGGGCTGCGACCATATCTCCCCCGAGGTCACCCCCTACATCCACGGCAACATGAATCAGTAACCTGCCAAAAAGGGACAGGTTTATTTTGGCAGGTTTTATCTGGGGAAATATCACGAGGCAGTCGCCCCTCTAGCGCCCATCTAACTTCGAGAGACACTAGAGGGGCGGTCCGGCTGCATCTACTTCTTCCGATATCGGCGATTGTGGCTCGTCGATGAACCCATTACCTCAATGAGTCCTTTATCTGCCATTTTTGGCAGATGGTAACGGACAGACGAAATTCTGACCCCCGATGCAACCGCTATTTCTCGCGCCGTCATATCCACTTCGGCGCTGAGAGCCTCCAGGATCCTATCCGCCGTCGAAGCTGACGATTCTCTGTTCATATCGATAATTTCATACGTGTCTTTGCCGCATTTTGACAGGACATGTTTATCCACAAGGTCCCCGCAGATCAGGCGAATGTCATCCGAATCCCACTTCAGGGCCTCTCGTATTTTTTGAACATCGCATACGCACCCATGCTCCCGCATAAACATGAGCAGTGTTTCCTCGCGATCCGTCAGCTCGGTGCCCACATGGCTCTGAATCCACGTGCGGTTTTCAGCAAGCTCCGCCCCGTGCCGGGAAAGCAGCACCGTAAACGAATCGGCCTTAACGATAAATTTCGGCCTGCCAAGCGAACGAGACTCCATCTCGCGAATCATAGCCGGGATACCAGATCCCTGGCTTTCCGCAACGGCCCCCTCGGCATGCTCTAACGGCGTCGCCCCCATTAGGCTCATGAGCTTTGAGTTTCGGCAGCGCGATTCCCCGTCTGCAAGATTGTCCACCGTCTTTCCGCCCCAAAGCCCGCCAGGGTTTTTGATCTCTATTCTGTCTGGATAGATATCGACACTCACGGCCTGCCCCACAAACATGGGCGAATATTCTCGATGGATGCAGGCATTTGCCAAGGCCTCGCGCAAAACCTCCTGGGGAACTTCCCAATCATCCCTTCTGCCAGCGCCTTGCACTATCGCCGCTTTGCGCAAGTTTCGTCCAATCGCGGCAAGGGCATCTTCGATGCAAGCCGGAATCGGGCCATCGCACAACTGGCGGTCAATAAACCGGGGTTGCCCGGGTGCAGATTTTTCCACATCGGAATGAACGGCGACATCGATCATCAGTTTGGGATAGAACTGCTGGGGGTAAATTCCCGCCGACAGAAGCCCCGCGAGCTTCACGGCACCATCCTTTGTAGTGATATTGAGTCTGACCAGCTGCTTTTCCAGCGTATCGGCCCCGCGCAAAACGCGCGGGGTCTGCAGCCGGCGATTTGCGATAATAGACCGCACGACATCTGGATCCAAATCCTCGACCGTTGCCTCCGAAACCACCGTGTCGTCTGCATCGCTCGGAAGCAACGCACTCTGCAGCTCATATAGCTCAGCGGGTGACATCTTGATATCTTTATCATCCACGCGCTTGTAGCTACCGTTCTGCACGCCGCGCGCGCCGATATAGCAAGGCTTCGCTTTAAGCTCAAGTTCAAAGATGCGCACCAGAAGCACCTGGAGCCCGTCGACCTCGCCTCGATCAAGCTCGTACCGCGGCGCATGGGTCACCACTGCCGCTGAGCCTCCGTCTCCGATACCCGAAACAAACTGATCGCGCACCCTATCGATAGCAAAGTTAGCCGAAGGAACAAATCCTTCGGCTTCGTTCAGGCCCAAAATAATGAGCCCACCCGCAGTGTTCGCAAAAGCGCTCACTGTCTCCCATACGTCTGCGCTCAATTTATTCGTGCAGGCTTTAACTTCTACCGATGCGTCATCAGTCCCTCGCCTGCGAAGGCGCTCAACGATAAGGCCAAGGGGTTCATCCAGCAGCATTGACATTCCGTCTCTCTAAAACGATAGATTTATCTCTCTAAAGTATAGTATATCTCTCTAACTTTAGAGAGATAAGCACCTTATTTTAGAGAGACATTTAGAGAGATGTATCGAATTCACTGTTAGATTGCCCAATGTTATCTCTTTAACTGACTTTCTCTTTATAGAGACATTTAGAGAGACGAGCGCGACCTCTCTAATCATGGGTTCTTCTTTTTAAAGTGCACACATCCTAACCGTGCCCTAAGTTGCGGTGAAATAGCTCACGATTAACCTACCAAAAAGGGACAGGCTTATTTTGGCAGGTTTTATCTGGAGAAACGCCGACTGATTCCATGTACACAACCGCCGCAGCTCCATATGAGGCAAATGAATCAGTAACGTCTATCCCAAATCTTGAGTATTTGTTCGACAGAACGGCCCCTGCCGGCTCCTGCTAGACTGGTAGATTCCCAACCGTCCATCCAGGAGCCGCAATGTCGCGCAAGTCCGCCTACAAGCAAGTACTTTCCATCGGCACCGCCGTGGTGCTGGGGTTTGCGTTGTTCACAGGGTCGCTCGACGGAGCGCCCAAGTTGTTGTCGCCGCAAAGCGATGAGCAGGCGACGGCTCTGGCCGAAAAACAAAACGAGAGTCCCAGCCGCACCGACGACGAGGCAGACCTGGTTGCCCGGCTCGAATCGGGAACAGCAAGCTCCGAGGACTCCGGCGATGGCTCCGAATCCACCGCGACCAACACCAACGGCAACGTTGCCTCCGCGGACAGTGCCGCCACCCCCATCGACGAAGTGGAAAACCCAGATCTCAACCGCGCCCGCGGCGTATATCTCAGCAGCATTCCAGACTACGCCGGCAATCCCTACGTCGCCCTTCGCGCCGACAGCACGCACCCGCTCGGCATGCCGTCATTCACACTCGATGAATACGAACGCGCTGCAGAAGAGGGCTGCTTTAAGAAATTCTCCAAGCTCGACAGTATGGGCCGCACTCGCAAAGCGCTCGCCTGCGTGGGCCCCGACTCGCTCGGTCAAGGCAAGCGCGGCGATATCTCGCGCATCCATCCCGCCGGATGGCATCAGCAGCGCTACGACTTTATTCCGGGCCAGAGCCTCTACAACCGCTGCCACCTCATCGCCTGGTCGCTCTGCGGCGAAAACGCCAATCGCAAGGATCTCCTCACCGGCACGCGCTATCTCAACGAGACGGGCATGCTACCGTTTGAGGAGCAGATTCTCGACTACATCCGCGAAACGGGCAACCACGTGCTCTACCGCGTCACGCCTATGTATAACGAAGAGGAACTTGTCTGCCGCGGCGTGCGCCTTGAGGCGCAATCGGTCGAGGACCACGGCAAGACGCTGTGCTTCCACGTATACTGCTACAACCTGCAGCCGCATGTGCAGATCGACTACGCCACCGGCCGCAACCAGGCCGCCGGAGAGTAGGTTCAACCGGGGCCACGCCCGCATCGTTTGTCACCGACGCGCACGGGAGGCTAATTCTTGCCTCCTACGGCGCATTTCAGTGACATGGGGCCATCTCTCCAAGATACCCGTATTGTCGATAAGAGTAGAAGGCAAACGCCAGACAGGCAGCCAAAGCAGCAGAAGCCCTACATTAAATACGTGATTTATTCTTTGCAATCACAATCTCGATAAGTTAATCGAAGCAAAACAACGTAAAATGAAGGTAATTTTGCTTCAAAGTAATCAGGAGAAACTGTGACCAATCGCGTCAACAATTCACATATTAAAAAGGATTGTCCCACCCCCATCTATATGCAGGTGGTCGACTATCTGCGCGAGAACATCGCCTCAGGAGCTTGGGAGCAAGCATCCAAAATCCCGTCGGAAGTCGAGCTCATGAGTACGCTCGGCGTCAGCCGCGGCAGCATCAAAAAGGCCATTTCCAAGCTTGTTGATGAGGGCCTGCTTGAGCAAATTCAGGGAAAGGGAACTTACGTTAAGTCAAAAGACATCTCTTTCCCCCTTACAGAGGGTCTTATCTCTTTCTCCGAATCTCTAATCGAGCAAGGCCTTTCTTTCGAAACAAACATTCTCGATTGTGAAATTCGTAAGTCGGACGAAGATATTTCCAGACATCTCGGTATTGTCGAAGGTTCTGACTACCTTCATCTCGAGCGAGTGCGCAGCGTTGAGGGTGAACCTGTAATGTTCATCGAAAACAACATCAATATGGCGCTTGTCCCAGGTATTGAAACAGCCGACTTTGTTAACGAAGGTCTCTTTGCAATAATCGAGCGGCTCTCAGGCCACCAGATCGAATACTCAAAGACCTCCTTTGTGGCAAAGCTCGCGGACACCCAACGCGCGGATGCGCTCGGTCTCTCTACGCAGTCCCCGCTTCTTCAGCAGCTTCAAACAGTCTACTTGGACAATGACTCTGCAATTGAATATGCGCGCGTATGGCTTAAATCCAGCAGGTTCCAGCTTGGCACCGTTTTTCAGCGTCGCCATTAAAGCTCTTGAGAGCGGCGGCATTACGCCAAATATAATTCCAAAACGCAAAAAGGCGAACCCGTGGGTTCGCCTTTTTGTAGACGGTTTTAGTCCAGCGCGTCAAACAGCTCCGTAAGCAACGCTGCCCTGTCATCCGTAATCGCCAGGGCACTCGAAATGCCGGTGCCTTGCGCGCCAAGTCCAATCAAGCGACGAACATCGCCTCCACACCTGATTCCCGCTCCCTCCATGATAACGATGTCGGGATTGATGGACCGTACGGCAGCGATGGTCTCTGCGATGTAATCATCGCCGCTTGTATGGCCGGTTCCCACAAGGCTGCTCGGCTCGCAAAGAATCACGTCCGGATCCATCGCCGCAACCGCTTTGGACTCAGTCACGCTATCGGCTGCAACAATGGTTAGAATCTCAAGCTCACGAGCGCGATCGATCGTTGCCGCCAACTTATCAACGGTCAGGGGGTGTGCCGTGTGATTTAGAAAGACAGCTTGAACTCCCGCGCTCTTAAGCGACTCAAGAGGTGTCAGTCCCATTCCTTTTCCGTCACCGATAAGATCGGCATGCTGCGCTGTGGGAATTGCAAATTTCAAATCCTTCGCAATTGCGCAGAGCTCGGGAACGGGAGCAGTCCAAAAAATCGAATGATCTCGATCTTTTGCGATTTCATCCGTAAGATGAGCCGCTGCAATTGAATCGTCCGCAAGCAAATAGGTCTTAGGACTGACCGTGAAAAGTGGCAGTTTTAAATCGGAACGTTTCATGAGAACACGTCCTTTCCGACTAATACATGGCCTGCCATACCGAGCGATTTAGCCGTTGAAGCTAATCTCGATGCCGGTTTCCAGCTTGGGAAGCACGCTTGGTGTCACGAGAACCGTTCCAGGAAGCAGCTCTCGCTCGTCATCGAACGCAATGGTTAGATGACCGAGCCCTCCCATGTTCTCGTTCGCAGCTTCACCAAACTCCTTAATCGTGTAGACCTGATCGCCGATGGAAATGGTGCCGCCCTCAGCAAGCACGTTATCCTCCGTGGGAGTTCCATCGTGAACGACGCAGATGTCGCGCAACTCTGCAGGAGCGGTCGGGCCAAACAGGACCACCATCTTCTCGTTGAGAAGTTCCTCAACAAACGAGCCGATCTCAGTGACCTTAACCTTGTACATTTGATTTCTCCTATCTTTGTTACGCCGCAGGCGCAGTCATTGACCTGTCGATAACACGAATAGCCTGGGCAAAAGCATCGTGATAGCTTTCGTTGGCCAGATGGTCTAGGGCGGTCTCGATATTCAGCCCCAGCATCTCGCTCATCTCCGAAAACTCTGGTTTGAGGGAAAGCCCTTTGAGCTCATAGCAACCGTTAATCACGCCATCATGATCAGTCAGAATCATCACAAACGCCTTTCGGCTAAAACTCACCTTGCACATACCCGTGCCCAAGTATCCCTCATGATCGCGAGCGCGCTCATGGATAAGAATGCGCACCCTCTTCCAGTAGCGATACTGGGTGAATGTTCCTGCAAGCCATACGAGAATAAAGAAGGCTATTGTAATGAGCGCGTTGAGCATAGTGGGCCTTTCCCTCTTAAAGCTTCAGTTTACAGGCCAAAGGACAGTACGTAGGCAAGAATAATCTGAATCGGGGTGGTAACCAGCTTGCCAAACAGGAATGCAGGGTAACCGATTTCGATCGTCTCGGGCTTTGCCTCCATGAGAGTCATGCCAACGGGAGCAAAGTCGGAACCAACCTGGCAGTTGACGGCAAAGAAGCCGGGAAGGGCAAAGTTGGCGGGAATCGTGCCGTTGGCGATTTGGTTGCCAACAAGGACAGAAAGCACAGAAGCGATGATTGCGCCCGGGCAGATCAAAGGCGAAAGGAACGGGATTGAGCAGAACATGCCAATTGCCAGCATACCGGGCAGCGAGCCCGCAAGCGGAGTGAGAACGCCGGCGAGAACGTTCGCGAAACCCGTGTAGTTAATAATGCCGATCAACACCGAGACAAACGCCATAAAGGGGATGATGTTGCGGATAACATCGTTCACGGTATCGCGCGCAGCCTGGTAGATGATGCTGATAACGCGGCCGACACCGGTGCCGATCTTGGAGACAACGTCCATGAAGCCGTTAGACTCCTTGGATGCGAGCTCGGCACGTCCCTCAGCGATCTTGGCGTGGACGTTTTCCTTCGTCGTCTCCTCGTGTGCCTTCTCGGCCTTTACCGGCTCAGCGGGAACATCGGCCGCATCGGCAAGGACGATGCAATCGGGATTGACGTCAGATGCAAAGAGATCCTCGGTGATGAACTGGGCCAGAGGACCAGACGGAGAACCGGGCTTGATGTTCAGCGTCTTAAGGCCCATCTTGGGATAGGTGCCGCAGCGAGCCACGCCGGCGCAGTCGATGACAACGGCGCATGCCTGATCGGTCTCGATCGGGTCCTTAAACTGGTCGTGCGCCTCGGCGCCGGTAAGCTCCGCAATGCGAAGGGCGACCGGGCTGATGCCACCCAGGGTCACGCTCAGAACATAAGGCTTCTCGGCCGTGGGGGTAATGATGAGGGGACCGCCCCAACCGTTGCCGCCGTGGGACGCCTTTACGCTTTTGAATTCACTCATGATTTAGACTCTCCTTTTGCGCTGAACTACTAGGCGGCAAGCTTAGCTTCGTTGCGCTTCTTCATGATGAGGTACAGCTTCTCGGTGACAATGCCCTTGATCAGGCAGACGATTAGACCAACAATGAGGAAGCGGATAGCAAGCTCGGAGGAGTTCTTTCCCAGTGCCTCGTAGCCGGCCGAGATACCAAGCCAAACAAAGAGCTCGGAAGAGTTAGCGTGCGGGAAAAGGCCAACGATGGGGTGCATCATGGACACGACCGCATCGTAGAATGCGGGCTTGTAGTCCTCCTCGACAAACACACCAAAGGTGTATGCCATCGGATTGCAGAGGAAGAAAGTGCAAAGGAACGGGATGAGGGTATAGCGGAGAACTGCATACTTGGTGCACTTCTTCATGAACCCATAGACACGCTCCTCGCCGATCAGCTGGATGACTGCCTTGATCGTAAGGATCAGACAGATCAGCATTGGGATCATGCCCGTAATAAACGAGGCAAACTGATCACCAGCCGCATTAAACAGGCCGGTAAAGCCCTCCGCAAGGAAGATAAGGAAATCGTTTACTGCTCCCATTTTCATTCTCCTTAGTTAATGTTCGCTACTTCTATCGTTCTACCTGAGCGCCCCCTCCTCCTTTTCAATCAGCCATATACGCTCATGGTTGTCTACGGTTGTCTATATCTTACAAAGGGACCGCTCTTCGAGTTACCTTCTCGCATTCCTTTCGGTGAACGGTAGATTTTACAAGACAAACGGCTACGCGCTATTTAGCTCATAGATAATTTGGAGTGCCTCAAATATACGCATATACCTGCTAAAACGCGCGTCGTAGAGCTCATGGGCCCTGTCGTTTTTTTCAATGGAATCGAGTTTTCTGCAGACCCCTGCGGCAACCGCCGTCAAGTCTTGGCCGCAAGAAGCCGAGAGGGCCAGCAGCGCCGTGCCCTGACCGGCGCCGGAGGATTCCATCCGCACCATATCGACCCCCAACACGTTGGAGAGCGTTTGCGCCCAAAAATCGTTCTTGGCCCCTCCTCCAACGAGCCTGATGCTGCGCCACTCTTCCGAATGGTCCACGGACTCCTTGAGCTCCCTTAAGGCATACGCCGTGCCCTCCATCAGAGCCCTTTCGAGCTCGGAACGAGTCGTGTCAAGATCAAGCCCCAGAAAGGCACCGCGTACCGACGGGCAACCGTGCAGGACTTTTTCTCCCGATAGATGGGGGTAGAACATGAGATCCCTCATGTCGTAGAAGGGGTCCTCGACGGCGTTGTCCTCCAAATCGTAGGACTCACTGCTTAGAATCTGCCCGTACCACCATTCCTTGGCACCGCCGCACGATCTGATACTCAGCTGAATTTGGGTCTTAAGGGTATTTCCCCACTTGAACAACACGGGCTTGCCAACAGCCGGAAGGTCAACTCCCTCAGATGAATACATCAGCACGCCGCTTGTTCCAAGTGAGATGGTGGGGACGCCCTCCAAAAGGCATCCCGTGCAGATCGCTGCCGCGGGATTGTCGCCCGTTCCCCTCACGATCATGGCACCTGCGGGAATTCCCGTCTCGCTTGAAGCTCTCTCAACCACGGTCCCAATTACGGCATCAGAAGGCTCGACAACGGGAAGCAACGACTCGGGGATTCCGAAATGCTCGCAGACCTCACCGATCCAAGCTTGCCTCTCGTTATCGTAGAGCCCTGTTGTCGAAGCCCCGCAATAGTCCGTACCAGCACGCCCGCCAAACTTGAGAGCAATCCAATCTGAAACCGAAAGAAACACTTCGCTCTTTGAAAGGCCCTCAGGATTATTCTTAGCTATCCATGCAAGGTTAATCGCCGGAACCCCAGTCGAAAGAAAGCTGGCGACCTTAGGATAGCCCGCAGACAGTGCCCACTGCTTCTCGGTAAAGACGGCGTCAATCGTGCGCTGGTCGTTCCACATTATGGCGGGACACGTTGGCACCCCATCGGCATCGATCAAGACCGTCGTGTGCATCTGCCCGGTAGCGCCAACGCCTTTTATTAGAGACAGGTCAACTTTCTCTCCAAGCAGGGAGCATGCAGAGCAAATGGCGATCCACCATGTCTCGGGATTGATTTCCCGCCAACCGGGATGAGGCTCAGAGCACTCGTAAGCCTCGCTCGCAGTCGCGACAACTTTTCCGCCTTCATCAATGCACGTGAGCTTCACCGATGACGTGCCCACATCGACACCAAGGTAGAGCGCACCCATTATCGCCTCATCCATGTTCGTAATTCCGCGCTACTCAGCGATGCCGTTGATGGCGCGCGTCGTCTTGTAAGCAACGTCCGCAACTGCCTTACGTGTATCAATCAGTACCTTGGCGAGATTATGCTCGTTGTTGTTTGCCTCGTACGCCTTGCCAACCGTCGTGATGTAGGCCTTGCGCAGGTCGCTTGCGATGTTGATCTTGGACATCTTGTGTGGCTGCATAGCGTGGATGGTCTCATAGGGAATGCCCGAGCCACCATGAAGAACGAGGGGACACGGAGACACCTCGGCAAGCTTCTCAAGCAGCGGCAAATCGATGCGCGGCGTATCCTCAAGGCCGTGAACGTTGCCGATAGACACGGCCAACAGGTCGCAGCCCGTGCGCTCCACAAACTCGCAAACCTGATCGGGGTCGGTCTTAAGATCCGCCTCGGAAACATGATCGTCTTCTTTGCCCTTGATGGCACCGAGCTCGGCCTCAACGGGCACGCCGTAGCAATGGCAGTAGTCAACTGCCTGGCGCGAGAAGCGAATGTTCTCCTCAAAGGGCAACGCGGCACCGTCGATCATAACGGAGGTAAAGCCGGCCTGAACCGCCTGTCGAACATCCTCGAGCGTCTTGCCGTGGTCAAGATGCAGACACGTGGGAACGATATAGTCCTCCGCCGCGCGTTTAACGATAGAGGCGATCATGCCGTAATCGGAAAGCTTAACGTTGGTAGGGGCGATCTGGAGGATGCCCGGCATGCCGGCCCTCTGCAATCCATCCAGGATACCTAAGGTCATCTCCATGTTCGTCGTGTTATATGCGGGAAGGAGCCATCCATTCTTGCGTGCAATCTGGATCAGCTCAGTCGAAGTTACAACTGCCATGATTCCTCCAACCGGGTTACGGCAATTCGAGTTGAGTTTTCGTTCCAGATACTTATATAGACGTCTATGTACCTGTTTATAGACGACTATATACCTTTTTGATTTACGCGCAAAGCACTAAATGCCTCGAATCGAAAAAAGGGGCTGCCGAGAAGCACTCGACAGCCCCTTTCATTTGGCATGCTTACCCCAACGCCCCATTTGCCAGCATATCGGTAACGTCGTTTAGGCTCGAAACTATTGCCGTGGCCAATCTTTCCATCTCATCTGTTGGCTCAGAGAGATCGGGGACCATGACAGTGCAAAATCCTCCTGCAAATCCCGCGCGCACCCCGTTATAGGAATCCTCTAAAACGAGGGATTTCTGCGGTGAAGCTCCTAGCTCATCCGCCGCTTTCAAAAAGACGTCTGGGTAAGGCTTGGCGTGTTCGACCTCAACACCAGAGACGATCGAATCGAAATAAGGGAGTATTCCTCCCCTTATCAAATTTGCCTCGATCATTTTTCTGCTCGATGATGAAGCAACTGCCATCGGAATTCCCTCAGCCTGAAGATAGTCGAGAAGCCGATCTAATCCGAGTTTCTTCTCTGCGCCCTGAGCCAGCGCTTCATGCGCTATTTCGTAAAAACGGTCAACAAACGCTTGAGAATCGACCTCATCGCCATACCACTCGCGAATAATGGACACCGCTTCCGATCCATTGGTGCCACGCATGGCGTCCGCAAGGCCCTCTTTGCATTCAACCTCAAACTCAATTGCGGTTTTGGGCCAGCAGGAAGCCCAAATCGGCTCAGTATCGAACATGAGCCCGTCCATATCGAAGATAACCGCCTCGAACATATTGCCTCCTTGTTCAAGTAGACGTCTATATACGTATATTCTATCAAAGGAGGTCTTTTTTCTTTCACGGCAGCATGAAAAGGAGTCCGTCCCAATAAAAGCCGACAGGCGCCTCGTCTGCCAAAAAACACCACGATGGAGGCTGTCCCCATCGTGGTGGTTGCCTTACGTCGATTTACTTAGCGCGGCCCCGGGGATCAAAAAGGGCCGCCCCGGTTACCCAGGGCGGCCTTTTCGTCAGCACCTACATTGCAGGCAAAATCACACGCTACTTGGCGCGACCCTCCTCATAGCGCTCGACCAGCTTGGCCTGAACGTCATAGGGCACCTGCTCGTAGCCGGCGGGCTTCATGGTAAAGTCACCCGTGCCGCGCGTGATAGAGCGCAGGCGCGTCGAGTAATCCGTCAGCTCGGCGAGAGGTGCCTGCGCGATAACCACGGTGTCTCCGCGCTCATCGGTCTCCATGCCTGTCACGCGACCGCGCGAGGCCGAGATGTCGCCCATCACGGCGCCGGCGTAGCTCTCGGGGATAGTCACCGTGATTTCCTCGATGGGCTCCAGCACCACCGGGTCGGCATCGGCGCATGCCTTGCGCAGGCCGATGCGAGCCGCCGCGCGAAACGCCATCTCGTTGGAGTCGACGCTGTGATACGAGCCGTCGTACACAGCCACGCGAATGCCCGTAAGCGGGTAGCCGGCAATAATACCGTCCTTCATAGTCTCCTGAACGCCCTTGTCCACGGCGGGGATCAGCGAGCGCGGGATGCGGCCACCCACGACCTCGTCTACAAACTCATAGCCGTCGCTCGTGCCGTCGGGCCCAATGAGCGGCTCCACGCGCAGCCAGCAGTCGCCGTACTGACCGGCGCCGCCGGTCTGCTTCTTATGGCGGCCCTGGGCACTTGCCGTACGGCGAATGGTCTCGCGATACGGAATGCGGATCGGCACGCTCTTGGCCACGACTTTGGTGCGATCCTCCAAACGGTTGAGCAGCACCGAAACCTGCGCCTCACCCACCGCCGAAATGATGGTCTGGCCGGTCTCCTCGTCACGATCGATGCTCATGGTCGGATCGGCCTTGCAGGCCTTCTCGATAAACGTGTAGAGCTTCTC
>CAVEET010000124.1:0-6500 GCA_963614835.1 Bulleidia sp.
GACTGCTTGTGAACATCCTGGTTTTGCTGCCCGTCAACGACCGTCATCGCGCAATTCTTGAGTCGAGCGCTCCGGGCGAGGACTTTATCTACACGAGCCCCGACGCTGCCACGCGCGAGCAGGTCGCCGATGCCGACGTGATCCTGGGCAACATCGACCCTGACATGCTCACGGTATGCGAGCATCTCCAGCTGTTGCAATTGCAGACCGCCGGCTATGACGATTACTTGGCCGCCGGCACCGTGCCGGCCGACGCCAAACTGTCTTGCTCGGTGGGCGCCTACGGCCAGGCCGTAAGCGAGCACATGTTTGCCATGGTCCTTTCCATGATGAAGTGTCTGCCCGGCTATCACGATCTGCAGCGCGAGCATCGCTGGAAGGATTTGGGGCCGGTTACCTCGCTCAAAAACGCCAACGTGCTGGTGCTGGGCGCGGGCGATATCGGCGGCCACTTTGCCACGCTCTGCCGCGGCATGGGTGCGCACGTCCGCGGCATCAAGCGCCATCCGCTCGTCTACCCCATTGTGTTTGAGGACATGGACGGCATGGACGCCCTGCCCGAGCGCCTGGCCGAGGCAGACGTCGTCGCATCCTTCATGCCGAGCACACCCGAGACCCGCGGCTTGGCGAACGCCGAGTTCTTCGCCGCGATGAAACCGGGCGCCTTCTTTGCCAACGGCGGCCGCGGCGATCTTGTGGTCGCCGACGACTTGGTTGCCGCTCTGGAGTCGGGACATCTCTCCGGCGCCGCGGTCGACGTCACCGACCCCGAGCCGCTGCCTGCGACAAGCCCCCTATGGGATGCGCCCAACATGCTCATCACGCCGCACGTCTCCGGCTGGTTCCACCTGGCCGCGACGCTCAACAACGTCGTCGACATCGCCGCGGAGAATCTGCGTCACCTGCAGGCCGGCGAGACCCTGCGCTGCTGGATCGAACATTAGGGTTCCGCCGTTCTAACGAACGGCGGACCGGTCGACGCTGCGCGCCGCCCAGAGCGACAATTTGTCATTCAAAAGGCGAGGCATGACCAGAAGGTCTATGCCTTGCCTTTTTCATGCCAACTTGTTCGCTCTGGACATCGCTCGCTGACGTTTGCTCAACCTGCGGTGTCATAACAATTCTGTCCAGCTGTTGGCATTGCGGCATTTGCCCAAATAAAACCTGCCAAAGTAAACCTATCCCTTTTTGGTAGGTATTAGAGCTCTACGCTTTCGGCGCCGTTGATGGTTAGGTTGCGCTCGTAGAAGGCGGTGAGGGCGCGGATGGCGTACATCACGTCGCGTACGCCGCCGGTCTCGTAGCTTGAGTGCATGGCCAGCTGCGGCAGACCCACGTCCACGGCGTGCATGCTCGCCTGCATGTTCGACAGGTTGCCCAGGGTAGAGCCACCCGCCATATCGCTCTTGTTGGCGAAGGCCTGCGTGGGCACGTCGGCGTCATCGCAGACGGCCTGGAACACCGCGCGGCTAAAGGCATCGGTGCAGTAGTGCTGGTTGGCGGCTTCCTTGATAACGATGCCGCCGTTGAGCACAACCTGGTTGCGCGCATCGCACTTCTCGGCGTGGTTGGGGTGCACGGCATGCGCGTTGTCGCAGCTCACGAGCATCGATGCGGCAAGGGCGCGATGATACGACTCGTCGTCAAAGCCCAGCGATCCGTTGATGCGGCGCAGCGCGTCGGCCAAGAACGTCGACATGGCGCCCTGCTTGGTCTCGGAGCCAACCTCCTCATTATCAAAGCAGCAGAAGACCGAGACGTCGCGCGCGTTCTCGGCACCCAAAAATGCCTGCAGCGAGGTGTAGGCGCAGGCCAGGTCGTCGAGCTTGGGCGTCGAGATAAACTCGTCGGCCCAGCCCCAAATGCGCGCATCCTGACGATTGACCAGGAACAGGTCGCGACCCAAGATTTGCTCGGGCTCAACATCCAGCTCTTCGGCGATCAGGGCATCAAAGTCGCCCTGCTTAAGGTCACCGGCGCTGATGAGCGGGCACAGGTCGACAGCTCGGTTGGGAGCAAAGCCCTCGTTGACGCCGCGGTTCATGTGGATGGCAAGGCTCGGGATAATAGCGACCTCGCGCTCGGTAGCGAGCAAACGACTCTCGATACGGTCGCCCTCGCGCACCAGCACGCGGCCCGCGAGCGCCAGCGGGCGATCGAACCAGGTGTAGTCGATCATGCCGCCGTAGGCCTCGGTGTTCAGGCGCAGCGTCTCGCCTGCGCCATCGAGCTCGGGCACGGCCTTAACCTTAAACGTCGGCGAATCGCTGTGCGACGCCGTGAGCTGAAAATGATAGTCACCGGCAACGCCGTCCTCGCCCCACGTCGCGGCCAGGTCCTCGCCCACCTTAAAGGCAACAACGCTCGAGGTGTTGCGCTGCGTGTAATAACGCCCGCCCGGCTCGATGTCCCACGCCGCGTTCTCGGGCAGGTAGGTAAAGCCTGCCTCGTCGAGCTCGGCCATAATGGTCGCCGCCGTATGGAACATGCTGGGACATGCCTCGATAAAGTCGATAAGGTCGTTGGCGGCCTCGATATCGTCGGCCGTCACGTGCACGCGCTCGGGCGTTTCCTGATCCGTCATGCTCTCCCCTTTCGCTGGGTTGATGGTCCCCTCCAGCATACCCCGCCGCGCCAGCACCGCACTCTTCATTCCGTGCTTAATTCCGCGCCACTCACCAAGTTGAGCCATCATGCCCGCGCTCCTTTTGCGACAATTGCGCTAACAGGACGAGAGGAGCCGTCATGAAGCCACGTAACATTGCCATCGCCTGCGGTGTCGCGGGAGTCACCGTCGGCCTTGCCGCTGCCACCGGCATTGTTTACCGCAAGCAAATCAAATCCGCTGCGTCGCTCAAACGCTTGACCGGCTACGCGGATGGCTATGACCTGTACGCAATCGACATCGCCTACGACTACGACCTCGACTGCATCATCGCCGCCGATGTGCGCGACGACCAGGCCTACATCGATACTGTGGTGGCACAGGTGTTGCCCGGCGTGCCAGCACATGTCCAGGCGCCCCAGTTTGCCTGCAGCGCCTTTGCCGCCGTAGATGCCGAAGGCCGCGTGCGCACCGGTCGCAATTACGACTTTAAGGACGACACCTCGGCGCTGCTGGTGCGCAATCACCCACGCGGCGGCTACGCCTCCATCGGCTTTGCGGCCCTCAACAACCTGGGCGCCAACACTCCGCTTGATTCCGTCGCCGGACGCGCCGCTGCACTCATGGGACCGTTTGCCCAGCTCGACGGTGTTAACGAATGCGGCGTGTCCATTGCCGTACTCACCCTGGATTCCAAGCCCTGTGACCAGGACACGCAACGGCCCGTCATCAACACCTCGCTCGCCATCCGTCTGGTGCTCGACCGCGCCGCCACCACGCAAGAAGCTGTCGACCTGCTTTCTGCCTACGACATGCACGCCATGGCCGGACGCGATTACCACTTCTTTATCAACGACGCCGCCGGTGACGCGCGGGTGGTGGAGTGGGATCCGCGCGACCCCGACCGTGCATGCAAAGTGACTCCTGTACGCCAGGTTACGAACTTCTATGCCTGCTATGGCGACGAAGTGCTGCCCAACCAAAAGAATGGCGAGCTGGGCCATGGTAAAGAGCGCGCCGTCGCAATCGCCGATGTCCTTGACGCCCATGTCGGTGCCCAGGACGAGGCAGTCGCTTGGAAGGCCCTACGCGCCGCAGCGCAAGAGCCCAATCCGGAAGACATCACCAGCAATACGCAGTGGTCGGTCGTCTTTGACAACACCGAGCCCGCTGCCGCCATCACGCTGCGCCGCCACTGGGGCGACGACGATGCCTTCGCGCTGTAAGGCGCTGGCACCGTCGTCCTTACGCTCGCCTGACGTTGCTTACATTTCTATACATTTGAGCTAACACGTTTTACCCCCGCATCAACAGTGTGCGGGGGTAAACTTATGCGCATGCTATAACTTGCCCGGAAGGATTCACCATGCTTAGGATCGGTCTTCTTACTAGTGGCGGCGACTGCCAGGCGCTCAACGCCACCATGCGCGGCATCGTCAAAACGCTCATGACCAATAGCGAAGAGCCTATCGAGATTTATGGCTTTGAGGACGGCTATCAGGGCCTTATCTACAGCAGGTTCCGCGTCATGACGCCCGCCGATTTTAGCGGTATCCTCACCCGCGGCGGCACCATCCTGGGCACGAGCCGCACACCGTTCAAGCGTCTGGACATTCCCGAGGCTGACGGCGTCGAGAAGGTGCCGGCGATGGTCCACACCTATCACAAGCTGCAGCTCGACTGCCTGTTTATGCTGGGCGGCAACGGCTCCACCAAGACTGCCAACCGCCTGCGCGAAGAGGGCCTCAACGTTATCGCCCTGCCCAAGACCATCGATAACGACACCTGGGGCACCGAGCTGACGTTTGGCTTTACGAGCGCCATCGACGTCGCCACCAAGTGCATCGACGACATCCACACCACCGCTTCGAGCCACGGCCGCGTGTTTGTCATCGAGATCATGGGCCACAAGGTTGGCTGGATCCCGCTGTATGCCGGCGTCGCGGGCGGCGCGGACGTCATCCTGATTCCCGAGATCCCCTACGACATGGACAACGTCATCAAGACCATCGAGCATCGCATGGAAACCGGCAGCCGCTTTACCATCGTGGCCGTCGCCGAGGGCGCCATCTCCAAGGAGGACGCGGCGCTGTCCAAGAAGGAGTACAAGAAGAAGCTCGCCGAGCGCACGAGCCCGTCGATCGTCTACGACATCGCCAAGGAGATCGAGGCCAAGACCGGTCGCGAGACCCGCGTCGCCATCCCCGGTCACACGCAGCGCGGCGGCCAGCCCGACGCCCAGGACCGCATCTTTGCGACCCAGTGCGGCGTCGAGGCGGCACTGGGCTGCCTGCGCGGCGAGTTTGGCTACATGATTGCCCTGCGCGATGGCAAGATGTGCCACATGCCGCTCGAGGAGGTCGCCGGCAAGCTCAAGTATGTCGATCCCCAGAGCGACCTGGTGCGCGAGGCCAAGGCGTTGGGCATCAGCTTCGGCGACGAATAGCCTCGGCCGAAACTGCTCTCATCGGAGACCCCAGGGCTTACCTCCCAAATCGTCCTCGGACATGTCAGGATCCCGCCGTGCGCTTCGCGCGGCGGGATCCTTCCGTCCTGCGGAAAGATTTGGGAGGTAAGCCCTGGGGCCTCCTGCGGTAACTAGGGAGGCCGAGGCTATTCGTCTTCTTGCTGCGGGTGCCTGGGGTAGGATGCGGCGTGCATTTTTGGGAGTATTCAGCAGCCGAGGGTACCTGCATACTGGATTTTGGGCGAGAGACAGGCGCCGCGGGCCGCATTCTGCAAAAAAATGAGCGGTCCTCGAGGCGCCGGAGCTCAAAGTCAGGCTTTCAATACGCTTTTGTGCGCCCGCTCCCACACTCGCGGACTCCGGGATGCTGAATTCTCCGGAATTTGCACGCCGCCCCCTGGGGTACCCGCGGGCAAAAAGCAACCGCCCCGCCGAAATATGCAATCGGCGGGGCGGTTTATGCAAAAATGCGGTTGTGGTACATTACAGCTCGCTACAGCTTGAATCCCAGGCAGGTTACTCGGCGCTTTTGAGGGCGCCGACCATGTCGATCTTGTTGAGGGTACGATTGGTAGCGAGGTTAACGATAAACGTAAAGCCGAAGGAAAGCACCACGGCAAGCACGTAGCTCAGCGGCTCGACTTCGACGTCAAAGTACAGCGACGGCATCTGCAGGATGTACGTAAAACTCTCGGCCAGCAAGCCGCCTAGCGGTACGCCCAGTGCGGCGCCAATCGCCGTGAGGATCAATGTCTCCTTGTTGACGTAGTGGTGCACCTCGCCGCGACGGAAGCCCAACACCTTAATGGTCGCCAGCTCGCGCTCGCGCTCGGAGATATTCGTGTTGGACAGCGTAAACACCACCACAAACGACAGGCACGCCGCCATAAAGGTCACGAGCACCACGACCGAATTGATAATCGTAAAGTTCGCCTCATAGTTTTCCCAATGCTCGGCCGTACTCGAAATCGTAAGCCAACCGTCACTCTTAAGATTCTTGCTAAACGCAATCTGGTCGACCGACGAACCCTTAAGCAGCACAAAGACGCCGTTAAGGCGTGCGCTTCGACCGAACGTACGCTCATAGGTGCCCTGCGTCATGTAAAGCGTGTTGCCCAGATAGTTAAGCGAAATGTCGCTGACTTTGACCTTGGCAACATTGAGCGACGAATCCTGGACGTGAGCCGTATCGCCCGGCTGAATCCCCAGCACCAGCTGTGAACTCTTACTCAGATACACGTCTCCGTCACGCAAAGACAGCGGTTCTTTGGACTCATCCTCCAGGCGCACGTAATCGCCCAAGTCACCCGTGCGGTCGTCGGGAATCACGATGAGCTGCACGGTCTCGCTCTTTCCGCCGAATGTAAAGGTGACGTTGTCGGTCATAATCGGCAGCGTCGAAGTCACGGTCACGTTGGAATCATTGGC
>CAVEET010000125.1:0-4353 GCA_963614835.1 Bulleidia sp.
TGGTTGCCGAGCACAATTACCTGCCCTATGTGGCGGGCATCGATCCCGAGGTGGCCGATCGTGCCAAGTATATGATCGTGTCGCTGCCTGCGAACCCGGTCGGCTCGGTGGGCACGCCCGAGGTCTACGAGGAGATTATCGCCTTTGCCCGCGAACATGATCTGTTGATCGTTCACGACAACGCATACTCCGACATCGTGTTCGACGGCGAGCCGGGCGGAAGCTTTTTGCAGTATCCCGGTGCGCTTGAGGTGGGCGTGGAGTTCTTCTCGCTCTCCAAGTCGTTTAACGTCACCGGCGCGCGCATCGGCTTTTTGGTCGGTCGCGAGGATGTGGTCTCGGCCTTTGCCAAGCTGCGCGGCCAGATCGACTTCGGTATGTTCTTCCCGATCCAGAAGGCTGCTATCGCCTGCTTGAACGGTCCGCGCGATGAGGTCGAGGCGCAGCGTCTGAAGTACCAGGAGCGCCGCGATGCCCTGTGCGACGGTCTTGAGGGCCTGGGCTGGGAGCGACCCAACGCGCATGGCTCTATGTTTGTGTGGGCCAAGCTTCCCGGTGGTCGCACCGATTCTATGGCGTTTTGCGAGGAGCTTATGGAGAAGGCCGGCGTTGTGGTGACGCCGGGCGCGAGCTTTGGCCCTTCGGGCGAGGGGCACGTGCGTATGGCACTGGTCCTGCCGCCCGATCAGATCGCTTTGGCTGTCGAGGCCATTCGCGAGGCGGGCTTGTATTAGAAACCTATTTCGACTCGTCAATAGCTCGAAACCGATTTCGTGCAGTTATTTTACGAATACTGCAAACAATTTCGGTAAACGGTCGATTTTTGGCTGCGAATAGGAGCATAATCAAAGTCCCGATTGGATGTATTGGGATTACGACAAGCCGCTCGGGTCGTTCCCGGGCGGCTTGTTTGTGGAGAGAGATGGGAGTTTCTAATGGTTAACGAGAAGAAGGTCGCTATTGTCGGCTGCGGTTTCGTCGGTTCGTCTTCGGCGTTCGCACTGATGCAGAGTGGTCTGTTCTCCGAGATGGTCCTCATCGACGTGGACAAGAACCGTGCCGAGGGTGAGGCCCTGGATATCGCGCACGGCATGACGTTTGCCGAGCCGATGAAGATCTACGCCGGCGATTATTCCGATGTCGCCGATGCCGCCATGATCGTCGTCACTGCTGGCGCTGCCCAGAAGCCCGGTGAGACCCGCCTGGACCTGGTCAACAAGAACGTCAGCATCTTCAAGTCCATTATTCCCGAGATTAAGAAGTCCGGCTTCGACGGCATTCTGCTAATCGTCTCCAACCCGGTCGATGTTCTGACCTACGCCGCCATCAAGATGTCCGGCCTGCCCGAGGGCCACGTCATCGGTTCCGGCACCGTGCTCGACACCGGCCGCCTGCAGCAGATGCTTGGTGCCCACGTCGAGGTTGACCCGCGCGATGTCCAGGCCTATGTCATGGGCGAGCACGGTGACTCCGAGTTTGTCGCTTGGTCCAGCGCTCAGGTTGCCGGCGTTCCGCTGAACACCTTCTGTGAGCTTCACGGCCACCTGGAGCATGAGGCTGCCGAGAAGCGCATCGCTGAGGACGTCAAGAACTCCGCCTACACCATCATCGAGAAGAAGCACGCCACCTACTATGGCGTCGCCATGGCCGTCAAGCGCATCTGCACCGCCGTTATGCGCGATGAGCAGACCGTTCTGCCTGTCTCCTCGCTCATGGTGGGCGAGTATGGCCTGTCCGATCTTGCCATCTCCATGCCGACTGTCGTTGGCCGCGACGGCGTTGTCTGCCGCGTCCCCGTGCCGCTGAACGATGACGAGCAGCATGAGCTCACCGTCTCCGCCAAGGCCCTCAAGGACATCATCGACAGCGTCGATTTCTCCTGCTAAATCAAGCTCGCTAGAGCGAAAAGCTACAATGAAGGCGTCCGGGTCCACACGGCCCGGGCGCCTTTTGGTGCAAAGTAACCTGACCCCAATGCACCATCCCAATACACCATAGTTGATGGGAGGGCCATGTCGGATTCGCCTAATTTTTTGACCTATGCCCAGACGGCGTTTGATCCGTTTGAGGAGCGGCCGTTCTGCGCGGTGGACAGCCTGGTCTTTGCGTGGTTGTCCTATTTGCGTTTGCCGGGTGATATGGCGGAGCTGACGAACTGGCAGGGCCTAGACGTACGTGAGCTGCTGCGTGCCGAGTGCTACCGGGACATGATTGACGACTTGTGGGACCCAGAGGGGAGCAGGGCCTTGCTGGAGGCCGTGGCAGCAAGTCCTCGCTACCGTGGCGTGCACGTTTGCGGCTATCGTGTCGTGAGCGATGTGGTGGCGACAGAGCAGTTTGCAGCCATGGCGTTCCGGTTTCCGGCGGGGTTTAGTTATCTTTCCTTCCGGGGGACCGATAGTACGATTGTGGGCTGGAAAGAAGACTTTAACATGGCGTTCCGGTGTCCTGTGCCGGCCCAGGAATCCGCGGCACGTTATGTGGACGAGGCGGCGGATGCGATTGACGGGCCGCTTTTGTGTGGAGGTCATTCCAAGGGCGGAAACCTTGCGGTGTACGGTGCGGCGATGTGCTCCGATGTCGCCCGTGAGCGAATCGAACGGGCGTATTCCCATGATGGCCCGGGCTTCGTCGAGGAGTTTCTGAACGGCAACGCCTTTGCCGACCTTTCCGGTCGAATCGACAAGACGCTACCTCGGTCGTCGATCTTTGGCATGATGTTCGAGACACAGGAGGACTATGCCATCGTTGAGAGCACCGAGTTCAGCCTGCTGCAGCACAATCCCTTTAGCTGGGTGGTTGATGGTCACGACTTCGTGTACTGTGAGCGCCTGTCTGCCGGTGCTCGATACGTTGATGGTTCCATTCGCGAGATGTTGCTTGCAGTGTCGCCTAGCGAACGCGAGCGTTTTGTAGATGCGTTGTTCTCCGTGTTTGAGGCTACGGGTGCTGAGCGGTTTGCGGATATCGCTGGGAATCTGCGCGAGAGCCTGCCCGTGATGCTCCAGGCTGCGCAAGGCTTTGACGAGGATACACGACGCTTTGTCTCGCAGACCATCGTAGCAATCCTTAAATGCGCACTGCTGCCCAAACGACCCCAGATCGACATGCCCGCTGCCGGCAAGAGTTTGGCAGAACAGCTCGAGGCTTGGCAGTCCGAGCTCCTGCGCTAACCATTGGTGCAAGCAACCTGTCCCCGATGCACCAATCTTCGAAGCGCCTGGGGCGGGCTCGACCGCTATACTGATTCGTGCCGAAATCGATCTAGAACGGAATGCCGTATATGAAAATCAATCACGCGATTCTGCATATCCTGGACTTTGACTCTGCCGTCAACGTCATGAGCCAGCGCGAGTTGGATATCGAAAGCCGTACTGTCCGCAACTTCGTGACCACACATCTGCGTCGCGCGCGCACTTCGGCCGATAACAAGCGTGCCACGTTTGCCGAGAACTCCGCATTCGGCGGCGAGCTCAAGAGCTATTTCTTTGGTGAGCGTGAGTTCGTGGACCTGTCGCAGCAGATTGCGGAGTTCATCTCTTCCGAACTCACCAAGGCCGAGAAAGCTGAGTCCACCGACGTGCTCGTGGCTGATTTTGACGACGATGAGGATGCCCGCTGGTTTGCCGTGATGCTGCTGGGCTCCAAGCAGGCCTTTATGCACGAAGTGGGCCGCGAGGAAGGGGAGGTGCGCAACGACATCGCGCGCCACTACGCCATTCTGCCGAACCCCTCGCAAAAGGTGCCGAGCTATGCCATCGTGCGCGCGAGCACCATGGAGATCGGCTATGTGGACAAGAAACGCAAGATCGCCGGCGAGGACCGTATGCTTATCCCCGATGGCCTGCTGCAGTGCGACACGGGCGTATCGGGCAAGGAGGTCATCGACACCGTGACGCGTGTGGTCGAGGAAGTCGCCGAGGAGCACGGTGCCAACACGGCTGTAGCACTCGCCAAGGTTAAGGCTGCTGTTGCCGAGAAAGTTGAGGATGACGAGGAACTGCCCCCTTGGGATATCGTCGATGAGGTCTTTGAGGACGAGCCGGTTATCAAGGAGAGCGTGCGCGCGGCACTGACCGAGGAGAAGGTGCCTGAGCGTGTGCCCGTGGAGCGCAAGCAGGTCGAACGCGCGGCGGTGCGCAATCACAAGATTCGTACCGATACGGGCATCGAGATCAGCTTCCCGGCAGAGATGGGTTCGAATTCCGAGTACATTGAGTTCGTCAATGAGCCCAACGGCCTCATTTCCATCGAGCTCAAAAATATCGGGTCAATTGAGAATCGATAAACTGCGCTTGGACGCTGCAAAAAATAAAGGCCGAAGCCTCGGATGAGGGCTTCGGCCTTTTTGTT
>CAVEET010000126.1:0-70134 GCA_963614835.1 Bulleidia sp.
TGGCCTGCATCCTCGCCGGCGTAGTCGGTCGTGATGTGCATAAACGGGATGCCCGCCTCCTCGGCGGCCTTCTCCACGGCAAACGACTCCATCTCGTAGAGCGTGCAGAACTGCAGGGCCACGTCGACGATACCGTCGGCATGCAGGTCCTTAGCCATCTGGACAATGTCCTTCATACGCTGGACGTTGGGCGTAAAGACGGCGCAGTTGATCTTAAAGTAGCGCTCGGCGATGGCATCGAGCATCTCATCGACCGTCTCGCCGGACTCGTCGACCAGATCCTTGTAGTAGCGCGAGCCCGTGCAGGACTCCTCGCCCACCACGACGCCGCCGGCCTTCTCGATGAGGTTGAACAGCTTCCAGTTGGGCACGGCCATGGGCGTGCCGGTGTACAGGATGCGCTTGGTCCCCTTGGGCGCCACACCCTCGCCGGCCTCAACGCGCTGCTCGCACTCAGCCGCCATCTCGTTGATGGCTCCGGTCAGACGCGGCGTGTCATCCATAAAGGCGGCCTGCACGGTCAGCAGGCTATCGAGACCGCTGATGGGCGCCGGGTCGGCAGCGCGCGTGGCAGCGAGGCGCTGCAGGGCGCGACGCTTCTCGTTGACGGCGTGGATGGCAGCCTTCAGGCGCTCGGGCGTAATCTTGACGCCGCACTCTTCCTCAATCTTGGCGGCAAGCTTTTTAACCTCGGCCTTCCAGGTCACGAGCGTCGACTCGTCATGTACGTTGGGAATATCCATGACGTACATGTTCTTTTGCGTGGCAAAGAACTCGTAGGCCTTCTTCTTGCCATCGCAGGTGTTCTCGCCCACCACCAGATCACTCGACTCAATGTAGGGGCAGACCTCGCCCAGCTTAAAGCCGGCAAAGCTCTTGATGAGCGGGCAGGTGTTGCGCGGCAGATGCTCCTCGACCTTGTCGGTCGCCCAGTCGGCACCCGAGCACAGACCCACGGGGATACCGTCGCAGGCGAGCACGATCTCCTCGGGCACGTACACGCAGAACGAACCGACGATCTTGGTTGCCTCGCCGGCCTCCTTCTTGTCGAGCATCTCCTTAATACGGCCGCTGTGGATGTTGGTGGCCACAAAGTCCAGGTAGGACGTGGACTTGGGGCGATTGTTCTGCGTCAAGAACATATCGCCGTACATCTGGCCCACGGCGCCCAGCAGCATGTCGTGGTCGGCAAGATTCATGCCGAGACTCTCCCACATCGGATGGAAATCGAATTCTTCAGCCATGACGGTTCCCCTCTCGAACCAAAAACGGATAACGGCGGTATCGATGCACGACGGACGGCGATTGCCCGGCCGTGCTCAAACCCGGAATTTTAGGGAACCTGCCTTGCGGACGGTTATTTAGTTGTGCGTCGTCTCTCCCGGAGCCGTGAACATACCTGCTCATATGCGGCTCCGAGCCATATACAGGGCGCGCGCGGCAACGCGGCGAATATATGTCGTCTGCGGCATGTGCGCACCCTCCTTTACAAGTTAAGGTCAACTATATCAACGGTTGTCGTCCAGACGAACACCGCCGACATGCGTACGACAGCGTCGTGTGCCGTCGTTTAATAAATAATTATCTGTGTTGATAAGAGTTTGTCATCCATCATTCGGCGAACGGCAAGACAAAGCCGCCGAGGCTTATATCCCCGACGGCATTACCCGGCGCTATCGACAAACCAAATGGATCTTACTCGCATCGAAGTGCATGCGTAGCGTCTCGCCTGCTTGCGGCAGCTCGTCGACAGGCACGCCCACCTTGTTGACCTTCCACTGCAGACGCGTGGGCGCATCAGCACGCGGCACGTCCAGCAGCACCAGCCGCTCAAAGCGCGAATCGCTCACACGGGCCACGTGCAAATCGTAGCTGTTGCGACCGCGCTCCGCGCGATTGTCAACATGGAAGTAGCTCGCACGAATACCGAGGTACGTCACGTTATCGGGAACCTCATGGCCCACGTTAAAGCTCATGCCCCAGTCCAGGGCTTCAACTTCCTGAGACCCGATCTTGCGCGCCCGACTTGTGTTCTTGCAGCCCGTCAGGCGCAGCGCCGCCAGCGTTTGCGGACGACGGACCACATCATCGACGGAGCCGATCTCCTCGACATGTCCGTTATGCATCACACAAATGCGCTCGCACAGGCGGCATGCCTCGTCAATATCGTGGCTCACGTAGAGCACGGTGCGGTTGCATACATCGAACAGGTCGAGCATGTTCTGTTCGAGGGCGCTCTTAAGATAGGAATCGAGTGCGCTCATGGGCTCGTCGAACATAAAGATGCCCGGGTGAGCCGCCACCATACGGGCAAGCGCCACACGTTGCTGCTGACCGCCCGAGAGGCGCGCGGGATAGCGGTCGGCAAAATCGGCTAGGCCAAAGATGCCCAGGTAGCGCTCGGCAAGTTTTTTACGCGCCGCGGCGTCGCCCGCGTCCTTTACGCCGGCACATACGTTATCGGCCACCGTCATGTTGGGAAACAGCTGATAGTTTTGGAACAGCAGGGCGCATTTGCGCTCCTGGGGCGACAGGTTGATGCCCGCCGCCGAGTCAAAAAAGGTCACGCCGTTGACGACGATCTTGCCCTCGTCGGGCGTCTCCACGCCGGCGATGCAGCGCAGCGTACAGCTCTTGCCGCAACCCGAGGCGCCCAGCAGTGCCACACGCTCCTCGCCGGCCTCAAGCTGCATGTCGAGCATAAACCCGGGATAGCACTTTTTGATATCCAGAACGAGTGACATGACCTATCGACCTCCCTGCGGCGCCGCATCATCGCGCATGAGCTCGGCCAGCGCCTCGCGATCGATACGCAGGGCGTCGCCGCCCACCGGGTCGAGCGAATCGCCCTGTCCGGCGAAATCTTTGACCTGTTTGCGCTCCGCACGGGAAAGGCCCCGCTCGCGATACTTTTGCGAATGAGCGGTGTACATGTTGATGAACAGGATGACCAGGAAGCTAAACACGATCACGACGACGACCCAAAAGAGGGCCACCGACGTGTTGCCGCCCATCCACTCAAAATAGATGGCAATGGGGATGGTCTGCGTAATACCGGCGTAGTTGCCCGCAAAGAACAGGGTACAGCCAAACTCGCCCATCGCGCGGGCAAAGGCGAGCACCGTGCCGGCGGCAATCGAGGGCCAGCCAAGCGGCATCATAAGCTTGGTAAAGATGCGACGCTCGGACCAGCCCAGTGTGCGCGCCGCATCGAGCATCTGCGTGTCGAGGCTCTCGAAGGCTCCGAGCGCCGTACGATAGACGAGCGGGAACGACACCACCACGGCAGAGATCACCGCCGCCGGCCACGTAAAGACGATCGAGATGCCATGAGCGATAAGCCACTGGCCGACCCCGGTCGAACGTCCAAACAGCATAAGCAGCAAAAAGCCGCACACCGTGGGCGGCAGCACCATAGGAATCGTAAAGACCGAATCAAGCAAACCCTTCACGCGGCTCGAGGTACCCATGGTCTTCCATGCGGCAAACAGGCCCAGCGCAAACGCGATTACCAGGGCAAGTCCGCTCGTTTTGATGGACACCCAAAACGGGCGATAGTCGATGTCGCCCAAAAAGGAAGCAAGAGAGGTCAAGGGCCCCCGCTCATCCCGCAACACGACGGACGATGCTTCTACCATTTGAGCGCTATCAAGCCAACGCGCGCCGCCCTTGGCATCACCCGAGGCTGATGCAATCACCACATAGCGGTCCCCATCCGCACCGCGCTCGTCAAAGCCATAGGTATACCCGCCGGCATCAAACGTTGTTTCCGCCGTGACATACCAAGGAAGATCCACGTCCCCTAGCTGCGCACCTCCCATGCAGTTTGCGCTGTCGAGCTCACAGACGAGGGACTTGAGACCCGATACGCACTCGTTGTCCTGCGGATCCAATCCATACTTCTCGACCGCCTTGGGCGATATCCACGCCACAACGCGATCGGCAGCAGGCGCCACTACAAGGTCCACGTCCTCGTCAACGGGAAACCGGTAGCCCTCAGGCTGACCCTCCATGGCACGAGCGGTCCCCTTGGCCAACCGCTCAAAACCCTCGATCCCATAGGAAAGCCCATGGGCGGTCGCAGCAACCTGGGCCCCGTCCTCAGCGTCCCCAGCAAACGCAAATCCCGGCACCCAGCAAAGCGCGAAGGTCAAAGCACAGGCGACAAGCATGCGGAATCTATTAAGCACGAAAAGCTCCAAGCGAATACAGGGACGGAGTGAAACACAAAACGATGGAATTATCGCGCCAAGCCGCACTACGCGGAAAGCTCAAAGCCGTACTTAGCCCAAATCTTCTGAGCCTTCTTGTTAGACAGGCAGAAGTCGATAAACGCCTTGGCCTCGTCGGCGTGCTCGGAGCCATCGGCGACAGCGCCCGGATACACAATGGGCTTGTGCGAATCCTCGGGGCACACAAAGGCCTCCTCGATGCCGTCGTAGCGGAAAATGTCGGAGCTGTAGACAAAACCTGCCACGCAGTCGCCTGTGGACACATAGGCGGCGGCGGTACCAACTTTGTCGGCCAGCGCGACCTTGTCGGCGATCTCGGGAGCATACTCGCCGTCGTCGCCCTCGGTGCCAGTGTAGAGGCCCACGGAGGCCAGGGCCTGGTTGGCGTACTTGCCGGCGGGAACGGTCTTGGCGTCGCCAATGGCGATCTTGCCGTCCAGATTCGCGACGTCGGCGATGGCCTCGACCTTGGTGTCGGAGCCCTCGGCGCGAATAATCACGAGGTCGTTGACGAACATGTCCTCACGCGTGTCGGCGTCGACGAGCTCGGCGGCCTCAGCGTCGTCCATGGTGCCCTTGGAGGCCGTGATGAGCACGTCGACCGCAGCACCGGCGCGCATCTGCTCGACAAGGTCGCCAGACGCCTTAAACTGCGTGTCGGCAAAGGTGGTGCCGGTCTGCTCGGTGTAGAGCTCCTGAACCTCGGGCAGGGCCTTCTCGAGCGAGTTGGCGGCAAAGACCTGCAGCTCGACAGCTTTCTTGGAAGATGCCTTAGCAGAACCGGCATCGGATCCGGCCGGCTCGGACGTCTTGCTGCCCGAACAGCCGGCAAGACCAAGGCCGGCAGCGGCGACAGCATAAAGCGAAACGAATCCGCGGCGAGAAACCATATCGAACATGTTCAACCCTTTCGAACGCTATGCCCGGGCACCCCGCCGCGGGCTTTAATCTGCAATCAGATTATACTTCTGCGCGAATAATGATAGTAAGATATTATTCTCGTCAGAGAATATAGTTTCAAGTTACCGTGCACCTCGGCGTCGATTCGGCGGAAAACAAAGGCGGAGCAGCCGTTTAGGTCGCCCCGCCGCAGGTAAACCGCTTAGTTGGTATGTCCGCCGCCCGCTGTCATCTGAGCCGCATGCTCCAGCTGGTCCGCTATGGCCTCCCAGCTTTCGCGGGCGGCCTTCGTAGAACCGGGAAAGTTTACGACAAGTGTATGACCTCGTTGCATGCAAATAGCGCGCGAGAGCATGGCGCGGCGCGTCTTGGTCATGGAGTACGCACGGATCGCCTCGGCAATACCCGGCACATCGCGGTCGCAGACGGCACGCGTCGCCTCGGGCGTCACATCGCGCATCGAAAGCCCCGTGCCGCCGCAGGTGAGCACAACATTGGCGTGGCACTCATCGGCGGCTTCCACAATGGCATCACCGATCTCGCTAGCGTCGTCGCGCACGACCACATGTGAGGCAACCGTCCAGCCCTGCGCCATGATGAGTTCCTCGAGTGCGGCTCCAGCCTCGTCCTGGGCAAGATCGCGCGTATCCGAGCACGTCACAATCGAAATCTTCAACTCCATAGCATTCCTCCTATAGCACCGTGTCCTCAGGCAGGTCGACACGCACGACATCCACGGCATCTCCCGCCTTGAGCTCGCACGGTCCCTCGTCAATACGCAACAGGCAGTTCGCACGCTGCATAGTTCCAAGCAGCGCCGAATTCTGTGTCTTAGCCTCGGTCACCAACAACTCACCGGTCTCGGGGTCGCGCAAAACCGTGGCGCGATCGAAGAAGCGGCGATGCTGTCGCTTTTTCACGCCGTGTGTGAGCGTCGCCTGCTGCACGGGACGCGCAACCTCGGCAAAACCGCGCATCTTGCGAATCGCCGGACGGGCAAGCATCTCAAAGCCCACATACGCCGCGGCCGGATTGCCCGAAAGCCCCAGGTAGGGCTTACCCCCGAGCAAGCCAAACGTGATGGCCTTACCCGGACGCATCGAGATGCGGTCAAACAGTACCTCGCCCTCGCGCCGGACGAGCGCCGTCACGAAATCGTAATCGCCCGCCGAGGCGCCACCGCTCGTAATGACAAAGTCGCACTCCTGCACGACACGATGCACGAGCTCGGCGATCGCTTGCTCATCATCGGGCGCAATGCCGTAGAACACGGGCTCGGCGCCGGCATCGAGTGCTTCGGCCATCAACGCCGACGAGTTGGAATCGCGAATCTGCCCGCGCGCCGGCAGCTCACCCGGCGCAACCAGCTCCGTGCCCAGCGAGATAATGCCCACACGTGGGGCGGCATGCACCTTCACGTTCGCATACCCTGCGCTCGCCAGCAGACCCGCGCCCGCCGGAGCCACGACCTCGCCAGCGTGCATCACAACATCGCCGGCATGGGCCTCCTCGGCAGCAGAGCGAACGTTCTCTCCCACCTTGGCCGGCGCCGAAAAGCGAACGTGCGAGCCCTCGTTGCCGTCACCGTCGAGCACATCGACGATCTCGTATTTCACCACGGCATCGGCACCTTCGGGTACCGGCGCGCCCGTCATGATGCGGACTGTCTCGCCCGCACCGACCACGCCCTCAAACACATGGCCCGCGGCCTCGTGTCCGATAACGTCGAGCGTCACCGGCGCCTCGCCAGATGCCTGCGCCAAGTCCGCCGAGCGCACGGCATATCCGTCCATAGCGCTGTTGGCAAACGGCGAGATGTCGATATCGGCCACCGCGTCCTCGGCCAAGGGAAGACCGGCGGCCTGCCACACGGGAATCTCGACGAGATCGGTCGAAGCAACGTGCGACAGGACAATCGACTGTGCGTCATCCAGCGGAATGAGTTTCTCTGCCATATGCACCTCTTAATGCCACGGCGCACAACAGGGGCGCCGATTCTTTATGCTTGTCTCAGTATAATCCCCCGACGCACGACCGCGGCTCGGCCTGTGCCCGCAAATACACCTGTCGGTTGCAGGCCGCGAAACAGAATGGAAACCAACCCACCGGCTCATCGCGTTTACCGCGTTTTATAATGCTTGCGTTGCAACCTAAAAGAGGAACGTATGGCTCATAACGACAAAACCGAAAGCGCAAACGAAACGCAGGATCATTCCCAGCCGCTCGACGACGGCGGCTTTTTCTCCCTGAACGACGTCATCACGGCAGGCAGGCATCAGCTCACCCGCTCCGAGCAACTCTTGGCTGCCGACACGCGCCGCAACGCCCGCAACCTACTCGCGAGCGCCAAGTTGCTCGTACTCGTCGTCATCGTCTCGGTCGCCATGGGCGTTGCCGCTTGGGCGTTTTTGGCCTCGCTGAATATCGCCACCGACTATCGCGAGCACCATGCGTGGATTTACGCACTGCTTCCCGTTGTGGGCGTTGCCACCGCATGGGTGTACAAAAACCACGGTCTTGCCGCCAAACGCGGTAACAACCTGGTCATCGACTCCGCTCTGGGCACACGCCTCATCCATATGCGCATGGCCGTCCTCACCTTCGTCTGCTCCACGCTCACGCACCTAACGGGTGGATCGGCCGGTCGCGAGGGAGCCGCGGTTCAGATTGGCGGCACCATCGCCAGCAACATCTCGAGCCTCGCCCACCTTAAAAAGCATGACCACCACGACCTCATGCTCGCCGGCATCTCGTCGGCCTTTGGCGCCGTATTCGGTTCGCCCCTTGCCGGAGCTTTCTTTGGCATGGAGATGTGCTTTATCGGCAAGATCGACTACACCGCGGGCATCTACTGCCTGGTCGCCTCGTTTACCGGCTACTTTACATCACTCGCCCTGGGTACCGAGTACGAGGCGAATGTTATCGCCAGCGTTCCCAACATGACACCACGGACGGTTGTCATCGTTGTTATCAGCGCCATTATCTTCGGTCTGACGGCACGCCTCTTTGCCTGGTCAGTTCGAACCGTCAAGAGCCTGTACGGTCGCTTTATCACCAATTACCTCGTTCGCGCACTCATAGGCGCACTCGTGGTTTTGGCCGCCTATGCCCTTCTCGACGCCTGGGACTACGCCGGCCTTTCCACGTGGCTTTCCGGCGCCGGATTTGCCGGCAACACCACCCTGGCAGACGCAGCCATCAAGTTTGTCGTCACAGCGCTTACCCTGGGTGCGGGCTTCCAAGGCGGCGAGGTCACGCCCCTGTTTGGCATCGGTGCGGCGCTCGGCGGCTGGATCGGTTGCCTCGTCGGAATCGACCCCAGTTTTCTGGCGGCTCTCGGCATGCTCGGCGTGTTCTGTGCCGGCCTCAACGTGCCCATCACCACCTGCATGATGGCCATCGACCTGTTCCACGGCACGGCAGCCGGGTTCTTTGTCATCGTGACCTTTATCAGCTACCTAACTGCCGGACACCGCGGCGTGTACCCCGCCCAGCGCATCATCTCGCCCAAGCGCCGTTCGCTTATTGTGGATGAGGGCGGTACGGTAGCGGATGCTATCGAGCGCCACAACGACCTGATAGAGTAGACGTAAGTATTCGACGTGCAGCCACAATCGGGGGCAATTCGACCTGAGCGCGACCGCACTGCCATGTCACACGCCGGGAGTCGCCCCATGCACGCAACTGATTTTGGTCGCACGCTCATCATCGCCAACCCAGCCGCCCAGTCGGGCGCCGCGCATGAGGTTGCCGAGCGCCTGCAGCGCTTTTTGGATATGACCGCGCGCGCATCCCAGTTTGACTTGGTGCTAACCGAGCGCATGGGACACGCCAAGGAGCTGGCCGCCCAAGCAACGGACTATCGCACCGTTATCGCACTCGGCGGCGACGGCGTAATCCACGAGATCGTCAACGGGCTTATGACACAAAAGGAGGACGCCCGCCCCGCTCTTGCCGTCCTGCCCGTGGGCTCCGGCAACGATTTTGCCCAGACGCTCGGCATCGACGATTTCTCCGGCAAGGATTTTGGCGCGCTGCTCACCTGTGAGCTGCAGCGTCAGGACATCGGGCGCATTCGCTCGTGGAACCCCGCAAGCGGTAGCGGCGAGGCTTCCGTTGAGTACTACGACCAAACGCTTTCGGTCGGGATCGATGCCGCCATCGGTCTGGGCACCACTGAGCTGCGCAAAAAGACCGGCTTGACGGGCGCTCCGCTCTACACCCTCTCAGGACTTGAGCAGTTTGGCCTGCGCTATCGCAACTACCCCATGACTATCAGCTTTGATGGCGCGCCCGCCGAGCACGTGCGGGCGATTATCATGGCCATCCAGCTGGGACCCACCTATGGCTCGGGCTATCGCATCTGTCCCGACGCCGACCCGTGCGACGGCATACTCGACGTCTGCTACGCCTGCGGCCCCGTTCCGCGCGCGGTCGCGCTTCCCATGTTCCTTTCGGCCAAAGATGGCCACCATACCAAGCTGCCACCGGTTCGCATGCGCCGCTGTCGCCATGCCGAGCTTACCTTTGAGGAGCCCGACTACCCCATCCAGGCCGACGGCGAGCCCGTTGTCGCCTCGCGCATCGAGGTCGACGTCCTCGCCGGCGCCCTCCACGTCTGGCACCCCACCCGCTAACCCCACCTAAGTTGCGGTGAAATAGGGACTGTTTATGCATCTAAAGCCGCAAAACAGTCCCTATTTCACCGCAACTTATGAGGAGATCATTCGTCGCTGCCCGGTTTGCGACGGTTGGCCTTTTTAATCGCATTGAAGTGCTTGTCGTTGAGTCTGCGCTGGCGAGAGCGCTGAGGCACCTTGGTCTTTACGCGTCGGCGCGGTGGACGCCCGCGACGCTCAAGCTCAGCGCGCAGCTTACGCAGACAGCTCGCGCGATTCTGAAACTGGCTGCGGCTCTCACGCGCCGTCACGACAATCCCCGAAGGGATATGTTTCATGCGCACCGCCGAGTCCGTCGTGTTCACGCCCTGTCCGCCCGGACCCGTCGCGCGAAACACCTGCACCTCGCAATCGCGCGCCAACTCCTCGACCGACATCTCGGCATAGCGCGCATACTCGCGCCATCCCATCTTGTTCTCATCCATATCAGCACCTCCCCTCATACAAAAAATGTGACAAAGGGACAGTCCCTTTGTCACATCGCATACCAATCGCTTGTGTTGCGCGCTTAGGCGAAGGTGATCTCGCCGGTCTCGCAGTCCATATCGGCGATACGGGCGAGGCTCTCAACGCGGAAGCCGCGCTCGCGGAGCTTATCGCCACCGCCCTGGAAGCCCTTCTCCACCGCAATGCCAATACCGGACACCTCGGCACCCGCAGCCTCGCAGATCTTGATAAGACCCTCGAGCGCGCAGCCGTTGGCCAGGAAGTCGTCGATGATCAGGACCTTGTCGCCCTCGGACAGGAAACGCTTGCCAACGATGACCGGGTACTCCTTCTGCTTGGTAAAGGAGTAGATGGTCGTGGCATATTGCTCGCCGTCAAGGTTGATGGACTGGGCTTTCTTGGCAAAGACCACCGGCACGCCGCCAAAATGCTGAGCTGCGATGCAAGCCATGCCAATGCCCGAAGCCTCGATCGTCAGGATCTTGTTGATCTCGACACCCTCGAACAGACGGGCCCACTCGGCACCCATGTGGTCGAACAGCTCAACGTCGCACTGGTGGTTGAGGAAGGCATCAACCTTAAGGACGTTACCGGCCTTTACGATGCCGTCATGGCGAATACGATCCTCAAGCTCCTGCATGGCGCAACCCCTTCTCGCGGCAACGATACCGCGCGATTAATAAACGTTGTTCGATAGTCTACCACGGACCGACCCCCGCCCGCCCCACAAGCCGCATCGCACCACAAACCAGTCTTTTTGGGACGGCGCGAATCGTGGCAGACAGCCTCCCAACACGCTAATGGCGGGCGCGCATCTTCACCAAACGCACCATGGCAAGCGCAAAGCCCACAGCGGCCACAGCCATAAGTACGTAAAACACCGAGCGAAAGCCGAATAGGAACACATCCGGACGGCCTGCAACAAAACTGGTCACGGCCTCGCCCATCGCCACGCTCATCTGCCCATACAAGATATGCGACGCCGCCGTAATGCCCACTGCCATGCCGGCGTAGCGCGCCAAACTGCCCAAGCTGCCCGCAAAGCCGAGCGCCTCGCGCGGAGCCGAGCCCATGTACAGCGAGTTGTTGGGGCTCTGAAAAATCGACGTACCGCACGACATAAATGCGACGCAGCACACGATCACGGGGATAGAAGAGCGCTCGTTGAGCGTGCTTACCGCAAAGAGACCGCACACATACACGCCCAGGCCGACCGCCGTGGGGCCCTCGCAGCCAACGCGGTCCGAAACCGTACCCGAAAGCGGGCCGATAAAGGCATTCACCATCGGCAGCGCCAAAAACAGCAGGCCCGAAACGTCAGACCCAAACCCATGCGCGTCCTGAAAATAGAACGGCAGGATAAACTCGGATGCGCCAATGCCAACGAACACGATGAGCATGCAGGCAAGGTTGATGGTGAAGGCCGAATTTGCAAAGCAGCGACGAGCAGCCTCGATCAGGGACATGGGGCGCTCGCCGGCCTCCGGCTTAACATGCGGCAGCGTGTAGAGCCCCACGATAAACGAGATTACGCCAATAGGCAGGTTGATGAGGAAGATACTCTCCCAGGGAAAGCTTGCCACCAGCATGCCGCCGAGCACGGGGCCACACATCATGCCGAGGGCCACAAAGGTCGCGAGAATGCCCATGGCACGGCCTCGTTCGCGCGCCGGAAACGACTCGGTGATGATACCCATGTTGTTAGCCATGGCCGCCGCGCAACCGACGCCCTGAACAATGCGCGCTAGGATAAGAACCTCAAGCGAGGCCGAAAGGCCGCACAGCAGCGAACCGACCGAAAAGACGATGACGCCCAGCTGGAACACATTCACCTTGCCACGCACGTCGCCCAGACGGCCAAACGGCAACATAGCCACGCATGTCGCAAGCAGATACACCGAGCTTACCAGCTGAATGCGATCGAGGCCCACGCCCAGCTCCTTTTGCATCACGGGCAGCGCCACGGTCACGACGGTCGAATCCAGACACACCATAAACGTCATGATGAGCACGGTAAACAGAATCGCCCACTTGTTCTTGCCATGGGTGTCGCCCTCTAGGGCAATGTGCTCGCGGCGCAGCTGCTCTGCAGTTTTCTCCATATCCATCCTTTCGAGTGGCCCAACGCAAAAAAACGGGGCCCCAATCGCCTGCAAACAGCCGCAATTGGGGTCCCGCCTACGGAATCGGAACGAAAGGTCACCGAAGCTTTCTGCCAGCATCGGCGCCTTGCACGAACGCTAGCCTAGCACTGCTCGAGCGCCTGCTCAAGGTCGGCAATCAGATCGGCCGTGTCCTCGAGGCCGCACGACAGGCGCACCATGTCGGCGGAGATGCCACAGGCGATGAGCTCCTCATCGTTCATCTGGCGATGCGTGGCGTTAGCAGGATGCAGGCAGCAAGTGCGGGCGTCGGCCACGTGTGTGGCGATCTGGGCGAGCTTGAGACTCTTCATAAAGGTCTCGGCCGCCGCGCGACCACCGTTAAAGCCAAAGCTCACGACGCCGCAGGTACCGTTGGGCATGTACTTCTGAGCCAGGTCATAGTACTTGTCGCCCTCCAAACCCGGATAGCTCACGAAGCGCACCTTGGGATGGCTCTGCAGGAACTTGGCAACGGCCAGGCCATTCTCGCAATGACGCGGCATGCGCACATGCAGGCTCTCGAGCGAGCTGTTCAAGAAGAACGCCGCCTGCGGGTTCTGCATGGGGCCGAGGTCGCGCATGAGCTGAGCGGTTGCCTTGGTAATGAAGGCGCCCTCGCGACCGAACTTCTCGGCATACGTCACGCCGTGGTAGCTCTCGTCGGGCGTGGTGAGACCCGGGAACTTGTCCGCATGGGCCATCCAGTCAAACTGGCCGTGGTCGACGATTACGCCGCCCAGGTAGGCAGCATGTCCATCCATGTACTTGGTGGTGGAGTGCGTAACGATGTCGGCGCCCCACTCAAAGGGACGGCACATCACGGGCGTCGGGAAGGTGTTGTCGACCATCAGCGGCACGCCGTGGTCATGCGCGGCCTTGGCAAAGCGCTCAATATCGAGCACGGCAAGGGCGGGGTTGGCGATGGTCTCGCCAAAGACGAGCTTGGTGTTGGGCTCAAAGGCTGCCTCGAGCTCTTCATCGGTGCAGTCGGGGGCAACGAACGTGCAGGTCAAGCCCATGCGACCCATGGTGTGGGCGAGCAGGTTATACGTACCGCCGTAGATGGCAGAGCTTGCGACCACGTGATCGCCGGCACCGGCCACGTTAAAGATCGCGAGGAAGTTCGCAGCCATGCCCGAGCTCGTGAGCATCGCGGCAGTGCCTCCCTCCATCTCGCAGATCTTGGCGGCAACCAGATCGCACGTGGGGTTCTGCAGACGGCTGTAGAAATAGCCCGACTCCTCCAGGTCAAACAGCTTGCCCATGTGCTCCGACGTGTCGTACTTCCATGTGGTGGACTGGTAGATGGGCACCTGGCGCGGCTCCGCATCTCCCGGGTGATAGCCGCCCTGAACACATGTAGTACCGATAGTCTGCTCGCTCATATCTAGCTCCCTTGCCTGGGTTTTAGTTTTATTCGGTTCACGATACCGCTACCCTGCACCCCTCTCAACCCATCCCCAAAGTAGGTTATGGGGCAAATTGATCAGGGGTATTTATCTCAAGCCTTGGGCATTTGCTCGATAGATAAAAATGAGGCATACATGAAGCTCTCGATGATTACATGTACTGTCACGGGTACCATAGGCGAGTACACCGTGACCAAGGAGACAACGATGAAGCAAATCGATACGGCCCAGCTCGACATCACCGCCTGTCAGGCTCAAGCTGCCGAATACCACGCCCGTGGCTTTAACTGTGCACAGGCCGTCGCCTGTACGCTCGCGCCTGCCGTCGGGCTCGACCCCCAGGTCGCCTTTACCCTCACCGAGGGCTTTGGCGCCGGCATGGGCGGCATGACCGAGACCTGCGGCGCCATCTCGGGCGCCGTGGCCATCATGGGCTTCGTGATAAGCGACAGCATGGAAAACCCCAAGACCAAGGGTCAGACCTACAAGCTGTCGCGAGAGATTGCCAAGCGTTTTGGCGAGAAGAACACGACGACTGTCTGTGGCACGCTCAAGGGCATCGGATCGGACAAGGGTCCGCTCCGCAGCTGCCCCGGCTGCATCGACGATGCCGTCGAGATCGCCTGCGATGTGCTAAAGCAGCTCGCCGAGTAAACGGCGGCAACAGAAAACGACGGCCGGCGTGCTTGGGATTCACCCAAAAACACGCCGGCCGTCGCCGTTAGAACTCGGCAAATTCAGGAGCGCCGACCTCAATCTCCTCGCGCCCCGCCATAAGCTCGCGCATCTTGGCGCAAAACGGCTCCTGCTCCCCCGCCTTAAACACCAAGTGAAGTGTCACGGCATCCGCGTAATCGGTATCCAAGACCTTGGCACCCGAATCCTGAGCCAAACGAAGAACCTGCTCATACTGTGGATAGGCCACATGCACGTCAACAGGCACGACACTCGTCATCTCGACAATCTGCCCGGCCTCCCGAGCAGCTGCCACCGCCGCCTGCGTCACCGCAGTATAGGCGCGCACCAAGCCACCAGGTCCCAACAGCGTGCCACCAAAATAGCGCGTCACCACGCAGCAAACATTTTTGAGCTCTGCGCCGCGCAACACCTCGAGCGTCGGCATCCCGCTCGTGCGGCTCGGCTCACCATCATCGCTCTGGCGCTCGCGTCCATCGACTAAAATCCACGCGGGAACATTGTGCCGAGCGTCGTAATGACGCTTGCGAACCATCTCGATAAAGGCATTCGCCTCATCCTCGGACTCAATATGGACCAGCTGGGCAATAAACCGGCTCTTGCGGTCCTCAAACTCGCCCGTAGCCTCAATATTCGATTGCAGAGTAAAATAGCTGTCCAACAAAGCCCCTCAACAAAATAAAGCGCAGCAACAAACAGCCTCAATAATACGGCAAAGATAGCACCGTTGCCCTCGCCAACAAGAGCGGAAACGCCAATGACCAGCCAAAGACAGCGAGACGGCGTCAGCTGAGTCGATTTGGCCCGAAAGAGGAGGGAACACGCCTTATGGCGGCGACCGACGAATGAGCGCCAAATCGGCCAGCTGACGCCGCCGCAGCGTCAACAAAGTGCTGAGTGGGCTTGTAAGCCGGGTTCTGTCGTGAACGGTCATTTATCTTATCTGCACGTTACCGTGCAGCTCCACGCACGCTACCCGAACGCGGACCGGGCCGGCCCATAGCGTTCCTATTCGCGCTTGCTCCGGATGGGGCTTGCCAAGCCGCCGTGTTGCCACGACGCTGGTGGTCTCTTACACCACCGTTTCAGCTTTTCCCTTTACGCCTTGCGGCGCAGGTGGGAGTCTTCTTTTCTGCGGCGCTTTCCGTCGGATCACTCCGCCCGGCCGTTAGCCGGCATCCCGCCCTCTGGAGCCCGGACTTTCCTCACGCGTACTGCAAGCAGCACATCGCGCGACCGTCTGGCCCACTCAGCAGTGCAAGAGTGTAGCACACCGTTGCCGCAGGCAATGGCACAACACAAGCGTTCGACACGATAAACCAAGAACCGCGCTATGCAGTACAATAGAGTCGTCGATGGGCAACGTCGTCAGTCGAGACGCGACCGCGCTCCGCACCCCTCCGTCTACTCGGTGCGTTCCCGCCTCCTCCCCGAGGCGGGATGTCGGCATTTTTCATGCACCGACAACCCAATAGTCTGCGAACAGCCAGGGCAGCATTGCGCACGGGCAGCATCGCGTACCTCAGCAACAAATGCAAAAAGGGACCCGTCCATTGCGGACGGATCCCTTAAAACAAGTGATCGTCAAACCGATTTACTCGGCGTCGGTCTCCTCGTCCTTCTTCTCGGAAGGCAGCGGGGTAACCTCGATCTCGACGCCCAGAGTCTCAGCAGCGGACTTCATGGACAGGGAGATACGACGACGGTCGAGGTCGATCTCCATGACCTTGACCTGAACCTTGTCGCCCACGTGGGTGACCTGGGAAGGCTGATCGACGTGCTTGTTGGCCATCTCGGAGATGTGCACCAGGCCCTCGATGCCCTCGCCCAGATCGACGAAAGCGCCGAACGGGACAAGCTTGGTCACAGTGCCCTCGACGATAGCGCCGACGGGGTACTTCTTGACCAGTGCGCGCCACGGATCCTCGGTGGTCTGCTTGAGACCCAGGGAGATGCGCTCGCGGTTGAGATCGACGTCGAGAACCTCGACCTCGACCTCCTGGCCGACCTTGACAACCTCGGAAGGATGGTTGACGTGGTTCCAGGAGAGCTCAGAGATGTGGATGAGGCCGTCGATACCGCCGAGGTCGACGAAAGCGCCGAAGTCGACGATGGAGGAAACGGTACCCTGGAGACGCATACCAGACTTGAGCTTGGACAGGATCTCGGAGCGCTCGGCCTTACGAGACTCCTCGAGCACGACGCGACGGGAGAGGACGACGTTGTTGCGGTTGCGGTCCATCTCGATGACGCGGGCCTCGATACGGGTGCCCATGTAAGAGGTGAGGTCCTTGACACGACGGAGGTCGACGAGAGAAGCGGGCAGGAAGCCACGCAGGCCGATGTCGAGAATCAGGCCGCCCTTGACAACCTCGATAACCTCGCCCTCGACGTTCTCGCCGGAGTTGAACTTCTCCTCGATGCGGTTCCAAGCACGCTCGTACTCGGCACGCTTCTTGGACAGGACCAGACGACCGTCCTTGTCCTCCTTCTGGAGAACCAGAGCCTCGATGGGATCACCGAGTGCAACGATGTCTGCAGGGTTAGCGTCCTTGCGGATGGACAGCTCGCGGACCGGGATAACGCCCTCGGACTTGAATCCGATGTCAACGAGCACCTCGTCATGCTCGATCTTAACGACAGTGCCGTTAACGAGATCGCCCTCATCAAAGTCGGTAATCGTACCGTCGATGAGGTTGTTCATCTCCTCCTCGTTGACATCGTCAAGAGAGAAAATGGACGAGTTCTGAATCTCACTCAAAGGTGGACCCCTTTCGAACTACGGGGCCCCGATTGCTAGGACCTACAGAAGGGTGCGACAAGCACACAACGTTTAGGAACACTCGGGAGCCGACAGATACTAATGTGACGCTTATGCAATCACGTTCGTATAGGTTACGGGGAAATGGGTTCGATTTCAAGCGTGAACTGCGTTTTTTTACTCGTGTGGAGACTTTTTCGTAATCTTATGGACAGCTGTCTCCACAACTTGACGATAAGCAGTTTGCCCATACGCCTTTGAGGTAAAGTATCCGGAGCCAACTATTCTAGAACGATTTATCGAGAAAGGTGCCCGCGTGCTCAAAGCAGTCGTTTTCGATATGGACGAGACGCTTCTTAGCATCAACCTCAACGCATTCATCCTTCGCTATTTTAAGGATGTCTCGTCGATGCTCGCGGACATCGGGCGACGCAGCCGCGGTGGCACGATGGCCCGCCTCGGCACCATCTTGGTCGACCTCAACGCCAACCGCCGCAGCGGCACGGATAATCGCACCAACCTTGAGTTCTACCAAGAAGAGGTTGAGCGCCGGTGCGGCATTTGCCTCTCGGACCCACTCATCTACGAAGCGTTTACCTACTACGACCGAGAAGTTCTTCCGTACAAGAACGACGATGTCATCAACGCCCACGCCATGCCCGGCGCACACGCCGCGCTTCAGGCCGTACAGGATGCAGGACTGCGTTGCGCGCTCTTTACCAACCCCAGCTTTCCGCAGGGGGCCATCGAGTGCCGCATGGGTTGGGGCGACCTGGCCGACGCCCCCTTTGAGCTCATCACGCACATGGGAAACACCACCCGCTGCAAGCCCGATGCCACCTACTATCTAGAGCAGCTTCAGGTGATGGGGCTCGAGCCGCACGAGGTCCTCATGGTGGGCAACGACCCCAAGCGCGACTTCCCCAGCCCCGCCTGCGGCATTCAAACCGCCTATGTTGGCCAGGGAAAACCAGGCCGAGCCACCTGGCGCGGAACCATGGAAGACTTCGCCCGCAACTTCAACGCCGTAGTAGAAGCCTTCTACGAACACCAAATAGCCGACGAACTGTCGTAGAACCCCTCGCTCCAAACAAAATAGTGCCGCAGGTTGTAAGGGACAAAGAGACAGTCCCTTTGTCCCTTACAAAGCAACGCCGATGTTATGGCAACGACAGCGAAAACCCGCCAGAGCGAGCAAGGTACCTTGAAACAAGGCGGCATTGACCTTCTGGTCATGCCGCCGAAGTTGAAAGGCAGATTGCCGCTCTGGCGGGTTTGCAGCGTCGGCCGGTTACGCGGTTTGGTAAAACCGCGTAACTAGCACACCTGGGTTTTGCCGATCATGATGTTGAGGATCTCGACGTCAGTATCCTTCATACCCACACGGCCCACGTAGCCCATGCTGGCGATCGTCTGCTCGACGGTATCCTGGATGAGGCCCTCGCCGGCACGGAAGCCGCGGCCCTGCATGGCCATATCGTGGCCCAGAATCGCAGCATCGACGGCAGCCGAAATCTTGGCGGCGCAGCTTGCCTTGGCGCCATCGCACACGATCCCGCCCACGTTGCCGAGCGTGTTCGAAACCGTCGCGCCAATCTGCTCGCGCGTGCCACCGCACAGCCAGGTAATCGCGGCGCCGGCGCCGCACGCGGCGCAGATAGCACCGCAAAACGCCGAGAGCGCACCAATATAGCTCTTGATATGCACAGCGATAAGATCGGACAGCATTACGGCGCGCACCAGGCGATCATGGTCGCAGCGCAAATACTCGGCATACTCCATAACAGGCAGCGCGCAGGTAATGCCCTGATTGCCCGAGCCGCACACGATGGCGACCGGCAGCGCGCAGCCGTTCATGCGGGCGTCGGACCCGGCGGCTGCACGGGCGCGGGCACGGCAGGCGACGTCATCGGCACGAGCGCCCAACAGCGTACGGCCGACCTCGGCGCCCCAAGCATGCGCCAGGCCCTCGGCACTGATCGCACCGTTCAGCTCAATCTGGCGATCAACGGCAGCGCGGGCGTCCTCAATGTCACCGTCCTCGATAAAGTCGATGATGGACTCAATGCTCATAGGGGTATCGGCGTTATCTGCCGCACGCTCGGCCACGACGCGCTCGGCGCAGGCGGCACACTCCCCCGCCGACTTGCCGCATACCGGAATACCGTCGAGCGTATGGCACGTGACATTAGTGTGGTGGTCGGTAATCTCGACGACCGCGACATGGCCCCCGGCCGTCGCAGTCACCTTGATGTAGAGGTTGGGCACACCCTCGACAAGCGACACATCGCAGTAGCCGGCGTCGGCGAGAAGCTCGGTCACGCGAGCGCGGTCTTTATCGTCAACGCTCTCGAGCACCTCGAGCGCGCTCTTGGCGTCACCGCCCACGGCACCCAGCACGGCCGCCGCTTCAATACCGTGCATGCCGCCCGAGTTGGGCACGGTCACGCTCTTAACGTTCTTGATGATATTGCCCGAGCAGGCAACATCCATATGATCGGGTTCGCAACCGAGCGTCTGGCTCGCCAACGCTGCTGCATAGGCAACGGCAATGGGCTCGGTGCAGCCGAGCGCACAGACAAGCTCGCGGTTCAAGACATCGCAAAAAGCGGCATCGCGGATGGAATCGGTAGGCATAGGTATCTCCTGCTTACATAACGAACTGGGCTCTCGATAATAGTTAACTCTTTTATTTGATAACAATGCATCAGAAACCGCAACCATGGTTCCGACGGACGGCGCTTAAGCGCAATCTGACGGCATTAATTCATGAGAAGCCGGTCTTGTTGCATGCTAAAGCGTTTGACCAAAAAACGCCCGAGCGTTTACGCAAAAGTCGCGCTATGATGCAGTCGAACGCGGTAAAACCTTTAGCATTTGCGCCGCACGGACCAGAGAGGAACCACTCATGAAGATTGGTATCGGCAACGACCACGCCGCCGTCGAGCTCAAGAACATCATTTCCGAGCACCTGAAGGAGCGCGGCTGCGAGGTCGTGAACTATGGCACCGACACCTCCGAGAGCTTCGATTACCCCATCGCCGGCTACAAGGTGGGTAAGGCCGTTGCCAACGGCGACGTCGATCTGGGCATCCTGATCTGCGGCACCGGCGTCGGGATTAGCCTGGCTGCCAACAAGGTCGAGGGCGTACGCGCCGTCGTGTGCTCCGAGCCCTTCAGCGCCAAGCTCTCCCGCATGCACAACAATACCAACGTGCTCGCTTTTGGCGCCCGCGTCGTGGGCTCCGAGCTCGCCAAGATGATTGTCGACGAGTGGCTCGACGCCGAGTTTGAAGGCGGTCGCCACGAGCGTCGCGTTAACCTCCTCAACGAGATCGATCACACGCGCGCCCTTAAGATCGTCGACGAAGCCTAAACTATTCAGTGCCACAAGCTAACAGCAGGGGCCCGCTCGGAACAAATGTCCGAGCGGGCCCCTGCATAGATTTTGGAATAAAAGGGCGCCGCGGATGGAGTTCCGCGGCGCCCAAGCCACACGCTAACAGCTTTAAGGAGTCAAAGCTGGTTTAGCCAAAGAAGCGCTTGATCTCAATCTCGGCGTTCTCCAGGCAGTCGGAGCCGTGGATCACGTTGGCGTTGACATCGACGGCAAAGTCGCCGCGGATGGTACCAGGAGCAGCCTCAAGCGGGTTGGTAGCGCCCATGAGGGTGCGCATCTTAGCAACAGCGGAGAGACCGGAAACGACCATCTTGACGACCGGACCGCTCGTCATAAAGTCGCAGAGACCGCCAAAGAAGGGCTTGTCGGCCAGATGGGCGTAGTGCTCCTCGACGGTAGCGCGCTCGAGCGTGGTCATCTCCATGCGCTCGATGACAAGGCCGCTGCGCTCAATGCGAGCAACGATCTCGCCGATCTTGCGGTCGCGCACGGCGTCGGGCTTAATCATGATGAAGGTCTTCTCGATAGCCATAAAAGTAGCCTTTCAAGTAGGTTCGCGCGTGCCCAAGTCCCATTCCGGCACCCGCCTGGACTGCATCGTAACAGAGTTTTAGCTGCAGTTAAACAAAAAGCTGTTTATTGAAACGTTGCAATTTATTAAAGCGCTCCATATGTGTCACTTCTGTTTCGAAGCCCGATTAGAGTACCATCCGACCGCCCATCAACCGCATCGAACAGAGCAGGCGGTCGGTTGCCGCCCGCGAACGTAACCCCTTCACAACCTGCCCAAAGGTCCTACAGAAGTTCTCGACAAGCCCCTCCCCCATAGCAACAAAATACGGGCGCCCACATCAGCAGGCGCCCGTAAAGTGAAAACGATTTATCAATAAATGGCCAAAACGGCTTCAGCCAAATCCCTACTTTACCCCGTGGCCCATCTCGACGACCTTGGTCAGCGATCCAAACACACCCTCGTCAGCCACGAGCTGTGCCTCGGCGCGATCAAGCTGCACGACAACGGCGGCAGGGGCGGTGCCGCCCTCGGTCGTGCGCGCGGCGACAATCGACGGGATGTCGAGCGCCTCGGTAATGTCGCGCTCAAAGAGCGGGCTTGCCTCCTGGAACACCTCAAACGGCAGGTCCTCAAGATTGCAGCCGCGCTTCTCACACATCAGAACCAGATGCCCCACCACGGCATGAGCCTCGCGGAACGGCAGACCACGCTTAGCCAGGTAATCGGCAACATCGGTGGCGGCAAGGTGACCCACGCCGCACTCGCGCGCCATGGCATCCTCGTTGACGGCCCAAGTCGAAATCATACCGGCCATAACCGACAGGCACTGCATGAGTGTATGGGCGGTATCGAGCGCGCCCTCCTTGTCCTCCTGCAAATCCTTGTTATAAGCAAGCGGCAGGCCCTTCATGGTCACGAGCAGCTGCACCAGGTTGCCATACACACGGCCGCTCTTGCCGCGAATAAGCTCGGCAAAGTCGGGATTCTTCTTCTGCGGCATGATAGACGAGCCGGTGGAGTAGGAGTCTGAAAGCGTGATAAAGCCAAATTCGGAGCTCGACCACAGCACGATCTCCTCGGAAAGACGCGACAGGTGCATGGCCATGACGGAGCCGGCGTAATGCAGATCGAGCAGGAAATCACGGTCGGAAACCGCATCGAGCGAGTTGGGAATCACGCCCGCAAAGCCAAGTTCGGCAGCCGTCATCTGACGATCGAGCGGATAGCTCGTACCGGCAAGCGCGGCAGCACCCAGCGGGCAGTTGTCGGCGGCATCAAAGGCGGCCTTCAGGCGCGTAAAGTCGCGCGCGAACATCCAGGAATACGCCAGCAGATGATGCGACAGCAGCACGGGCTGAGCGTGCTGCATGTGTGTGTAGCCCGGCAAAATCACCTTGTCGTACTTCTTAGCCGCATCCACCAGCACATGGCGCAGCTCAAGATTGGCCTCCATGAGCTCCTTGGCCAGCGCCTTGACGCCCAGTCGCGTATCGGTCGCCACCTGGTCGTTGCGCGAACGCCCAGTATGCAAGCGCTTGCCAGCCTCGCCGATGCGACGCGTCAGCTCGCTCTCGATGGACATATGAATGTCCTCATCGTTGATATCGAAGGTGAAGTTGCCGGCATCGATATCCTGTTCGATTCCGGTAAGGCCCTTGGCAATCGCCTGCTCGTCCTCGGCACTGATGATGCCCTGGGCGGCCAACATCTTGGCATGCGCCTTAGAGCCGGCGATATCCTGCTTATAGAGATGTTTGTCGACCGGCAGCGACGCGCCAAACTCCTGCGTGACCTCGGCCACGCCCGCCTCAAAACGACCGCCCCAAAGAGCCATGGAACCGTCTCCTTTCTCCAAATACCAAAACAAGCGTCCAAAGCAATGTGCCCTGTCGCTAAAGCGATTTATCAACCGCTAGTTTTACACACTCCCTGCCGCGCGCGGGGCCATGTGGCTAATTTGCAAAGAAGTGACGCACCATGCACTTGGCACCCAACGTCTCCCTCCGGATGTTGCCCTGCGAACCATCGATCCAGGCCTTCAGGCTCATAGGAACGTCCTCGACCCTTACAGCATCGAACTCGGGCGCGAGGGCAAGCAAAGCATGCGCGATAGCATTGAACATAATGGATACTCCTCATATATATAGGCACAGAGCCGCCAAATTGATAGAAGGAGCCCCGCCGGACAACCCCGGCGGGGCTCGGACTCAGCCGCAGACGCGGCATCATATATGCGGGCGGAACGTAGGGGCCACCGATGTTAAGAAGTGTCAGCAAGCATAACGAAAGGTAGGGACCCCGTGCGCCCGTTATGTATCACGCGGATGGGCCGCGCGGATACCAAGGGAAGGAGGCGCTAGGCCTGGGCGGCAGCAGAGCTGGGGCCCTGGACCTTTGCCCACGTCTTGAGCGACAGCGTATCGATCTCGATAAAGCCGGCGCTGGCCTTCTCGTCAAACGTGGTATCGCGGTCGTAGGTAGCCAGACCGTAGTCGTAGAGGCTGAAGGGGCTCTTGCGGCCGACGACATGGCAGTTGCCCTTAAAGAACTTCAGACGGACAGTGCCGGTCACGAACTTTTGCGTGTCGGCCATAAAGGCATCGAGCGCGTTTTTGAGCGGGCTGTACCACTGGCCGTTGTACACGGCGGTGGCCCAATCCTGCTCGAGCTTGATCTTGGTCTTGAGCAGGTCGCCCTCGACGCAGATGTCCTCGAGCGCCTTGTGGGCGGTGATGAGCGTCAGGGCGCCGGGAACCTCGTAGCACTCGCGGCTCTTAAGGCCCACCAGGCGATCCTCGACCAGATCGAGACGGCCAAAGCCATTGTCGCCGGAGATCTTGTTGAGGGCGATGACGATCTCAGAGAGCTTCATCTTCTTGCCGTCGACGGCGACGGGCTTGCCGGCCTCAAACTCAATCTCGGTGTAGGTCGGGGTGTCCGGGGTGTCCTCGGGATTCTTGGTCATTACCCAAGCGTCGTCGAGCGGCTCATTCCAGGGATCCTCCAGGTGACCGCACTCAATGGCACGACCCCACAGGTTGTCGTCGATGGAGTAGGGGTTGTCGTTGGCACCCTCGGGAACCGGCACGTTGTGGGCGTGGGCATAGGCGACCTCGTCGGGGCGACACTTCAGGTCCCACTCGCGAACCGGGGCGATAACCTTGAGCTCGGGGTCGAGGGCCTTGACGGCGGCCTCAAAACGGACCTGGTCGTTACCCTTGCCGGTGCAGCCGTGGGCGACGTAGGTCGCGCCAAACTCGTGGGCGACCTCAACAAGCTTCTTGGCAAGCAGCGGGCGAGACAGGGCGGAGAGCAGCGGATACTTGTTCTCGTACATGGAGTTTGCTGCAATGGCTTTGGTCAGGAACTCATCGGAGAACTCGTCGCGCAGGTCGAGCACCTGGCAATCGAGAACGCCCAGGTCGAGCGCCTTCTGCTTCTTGGCATCCAGTCCGGTCTCTTCCTGGCCCACGTTGCCGCAGACACAAACGACATCGAGATTCTTCTCGTCCTGGAGCCACTTGACACATACGGATGTATCAAGACCACCGGAATATGCGAGAACGACTTTTTCCTTGCTCATGGCTGTTTCCTTTCGCCCTTGGTAGCTAGTTAGAACATCGGTCAGTTGCAAGTCATTTCGAGGTCAAAAACCGTGCAATATCAGGTTAAATAGCAAAAAGCAGCACAACATGCCCTAGAAACATGCAGCAATGTCGTGCTAAAACCCAACGACCTCAAAATGACTCTGTTGAGGCAATTCGCCCCATGCGGACAGAGACGATTGTTATCGTCGTCGGGAAATTGCGCGCTGGCGTCGGATGGCATTGTCTGCAGTGGTGATGATCTTTACGAACTGCATCTGCCTCTCCTTTCACGTATCGCCGGGCGCAATTCAAATATCGCAAACGGTACCTTTTCCTCGGTAAGCGGTTGTTTTTCCGTCTCCGTTTTCGATGTTCGCTATATTACGCTAAAGTGCCCGCAGCACAAGCGACAAATTCAAATTTCTGAAAAGTTTTTTCATTACTTTGTGAAGCGTGGTGCAAATATGCTCCGTTCCTGCGAAAATACGCCCGACTACGAATTGATGGTTATAACGTCTGAAACAATCTCGAAACGAAAGGCTCGCTTTTATGCAAACTTACGAATCGGACGCCAATATCGGAAACATTAAGCTCATCGCCGTCGATATGGACAAGACGCTGCTGACCGACGAGCGTGTGCTACCCCAGGGTCTTGATGAGCGCCTGGACAAGCTCGCCGACGCCGGCATCGTATTCTGCCCCGCCAGCGGACGTCCCGCCCCCAAGCTCGAGGAGATGTTCGAGGGCATCAAGAACCGCCTCGCTTTTTGCCCCGACAACGGAGCGTGCGTGATCTATCGCGGCAGCTATATCTATAAGAGCACTATCGACGTGGCGCTGTATCAGCTGGTGCTCGCTCGTGCCTCGGAGGATCCGCGCGCTGTCCCCGTCCTGTGCTGCTTCGACGAGTTCTACGTGCTTGCCCGCGACCATCAATACCACGACGAGATCAGCGTCTACTACAACACAATCAACTACGTCGACAGCTTTGAGGGCATTGATTTCGAGTCCAACAAGATTTCGGTCTTCTTCCCTGGCTACGATGCCGAGCCCGCATTCCGCGAGACCTATAGCCCCGAGTTCTCGGACAAACTCTACGTCACCAACGCCGGGCGCGAGTGGATCGACTTTATGAACCTGGGCGTTGACAAGGGCGCCGGCGTCGCGCACCTGTGCGAGCACCTGGGCATCGATATCGCCGATGCTGCCGCCGTGGGCGATACCTACAACGACATCCCCATGCTGGAGCGCGTCGGTCACAGCTTTATCGTGGACAATGCCGAGGAGCACATGAACGCGCATGCCAAGTGGCGCATTCCGAGCAACAACGACGGGGGCGTACTGACGCTCATCGACGCCATCTTGGCGGCTCGTTAACGTGGCTCGTTGGGCCTGGCCGGGCGGCACGGGTTAACTTTTCGCTCGGTCAGGTCCTGCGCAAGACGAAAGCCACATTAAGTGGCTTTCTTTGCGTGCGGAATCTACGAAAAGTTAACCCGTGCCGCCCGGCCAGGCCCTAGGTTTACTTACCTGCCGCCAAGATGGCGTCTTGAGTGTCTAGATACTTAGGCTGAATTTAATTGAACGAAGGACGCTCCTTGTTGATAAGGGGCGTCCTTCTGTTTTTGGTTACTTTGGAACTGTGGTTGCTTCCCTATTTGGCGTCGGCCCAGGTTATGCCGGTGCTGGCTTCGGCGATTAGGGGAACGCGGAGGTCTACTACGTGTTCCATGACGTCGCGGACCATGGTGGTTAGGCGCTCGACTTCGTCGACGGGGCACTCAAAGTCCAGTTCGTCGTGCACCTGCAGGATCATGTGGGCGGCAAAGCCCTCTTCTTCCAGACGGCGGCTTACGCGGGCCATGGCGATCTTGATGATGTCGGCGGCGGTTCCCTGCATGGGGTGGTTCATGGCCGTGCGCTCGCCAAAGCCGCGGAGTTGCGGGTTTTTGGCCTTGAGCTCCGGAATATGACGACGGCGGCCGTACATGGTCTCGGCGTAGCCCGTCTGCTTGGCGCGCGCCACCACGTTGTCGAGGAACGTACGCACGCCCGGGTAGGCCTCGTAGTAGCGGTCGATCATGTCGCGCGCCTCGGCCATCGAGATATGCAGCGACTGCGACAGGCCGTAGGCCTGCTGACCATACACGATGCCAAAGTTCACGGCCTTGGCGCGACTGCGCAGATCGGGCGTTACCTCGGACACCGGCACACCAAACACGCGCGCCGCCGTCTCGGCATGGAAGTCCTCGCCCTCGTTAAAGGCGCGCACCAAGTGCTCGTCACCCGAAAGATGCGCCAGCAGACGCAGCTCGATCTGCGAGTAGTCCACCGCCAAAAAGACGCTTCCCTCGCCTGCCGAAAACGCTGTCTTGACGGTACGACCCAGCTCCGAGCGCGTCGGGATGTTCTGCAGGTTCGGGTCACTCGAGGACAGACGCCCCGTTGCCGTGATGGTCTGGTTGTACGTAGTGTGCACACGACCGTCACCACGGCGTAGCGGGCCCAGCGTGTCCAGATAGGTGGACTTGATCTTGGACTTCTCACGCCAGTCCAAAATCAGGCGCACGATCTCGTGGTCGCGGGCAAGGTCACTCAGCACCTTGGCGTTGGTCGAATAATAGCCGCGCTTGGTCTTTTTGAGACCCTTGGTCGGAAGACCCATAACGTCAAACAGCACGTGCGAGAGCTGCATGGGGCTGCCGATGTTAAAGGTCTCGTCGCCGGCCAGGTCACGAATGCTGCGCTCGACCTCGGCAATCTGAGTCGCCAGGCCCTCGGACAGACTATGCAGACGGTCGGGGTCTACGAGCATGCCCGCGCGCTCCATCTTGGCAAGCACCGGCACAAGCGGCATCTCGATGCCGTCGAACACGTTGGTGGCGTTCTCACGGGCCATGCGGTCGCGCAGCGGTGCGACCAGTGCCAGCGTTAAGGCCGCCGTGCGGGCGGCAGGAGCCGGAGCGTCCTCGCCGGCATCCTCTGCACCGCGCGCCGCAGGCAGCGCCATCTGCAGATACGTATCGGCCAGATATGCCTCATCGAACTCGGAGCGATCGGAATCCAGCAGATAGGCAGCGACAACGGTATCGAAGATACGCGTGGAATCGGCAGCGAGCGGATCCATGAGCTCGGGCTCAGAAGAATCGATGGGCGAAAGCTCGTGCAGCAGCGCCTTCGTATCCGGGCTCGCCACGCGGCCCTCCATAAACAGGCGCGCAAGCACGCCGGCGATCACACCGTGAGCGAAGTTGAAGCCATCGACTACGGCAGTGGAGGCGCCGTCGCCCTCCTCGAGCGCGAACAGGCCCTTGGACGTCGCCAGCCACAGCGTGCGCGTCAGTCCAAAGAGCGCGCCCTCTTCCTTGTCGTCGTCCACCACGGCGGCGACCCACTCGCCGGCATCAATCGCGCGGGAGACCTCAGCCGCAACGGCACCAAGCGCGTCAGCATCGCCGGCGGCTGCGCGAACCATAGCAGGTATCTCAAACACACTGGAGGCAGCAGCCCCGCCCTCGCCGCCGATCAGCGCCAAGAAACGGTTCTGCATGGCGGTGATACCAAGCGTGCCCAGCGCCGCGGAAACCTCATCGGCAGAATACGCCGGGAAGGACGTCGCCTCAAAATCGAGCTCAACGGGCGCATCGGTGCGGATGGTCGCGACCTTGCGGCTCAGCAGGGCATCGTCGATGTGCGCGCGCAGGTTTTCGCCCATCTTGCCCTTGACCTCGTCGGCATGTGCGATGACCTCGTCCAGGCTACCGTACTGCGCAATGAGCGCGCTCGCCTTTTTGGGACCGATGCCCGGCACGCCGGGGATGTTGTCGGACGTGTCGCCCTTCAGACCATAAAAGTCGGGCACGAGCGCCGGCGTAATGCCGTGATACAGGTCATCCACGCTCTCGGGCGTCATAATCGCAACGTCGGACAGGCCCTTACGGGTCGAGACCACGTTGACGTGCTCGGTAACAAGCTGATACATGTCGCGATCACCGGTCACCAGCAGCATGTCACAGCCGGCCTGCTCGCCCAGGCGCGCCATAGTACCCAGGATGTCATCGCCTTCCCAGCCCTCGGACTGCAGAATCGGCACGTTGAGCGCGGTGAGCAGCTCCTTAATCATAGGGAACTGCGCATGCAGATCGGGGTCCATGGGCGGGCGTTGCGCCTTATACTGCGGCAGCATCTCCATGCGCACGCGCGGCTTGCCCTTATCAAACGCCACAACAACGCCGTCGGGGTTAAAGGCGTCGATCATCTTAAGAAACATGTTCAGAAAGCCAAAAATCGCGTTGGTGGGGCGACCGTCCGGCGCGTTCATGGTCGGCGGCACGGCGTGGAAGGCGCGATGCATGAGCGAGTTGCCGTCGATAACGGCAAAGGTGCGGCGCTTGTCAGACATATTGAATACCTCGCTTTAGGCTGGGCACGGTTTGCTCACTCCAGTTTACACGCTCCCCGCCCCGCGGCCACCTCACATCAAGCTCCCCCGCCACCGTGAGCCCGCGCGTGATACGATGGCTCACGGTACATCAACCAGCACGATCGATCCGAAAGGAGCCTGCGTCATGGAGCGTCCCTGCGCATGGAAAAAGTACACGCCACAGCAAATCGAGGAGCTCGAGGAGCTTTGCCGCGGCTATAAGCAGTTTTTGAGTGAGAACAAGACCGAGCGCCTGTGCGTCAAGGCCGGCATCAAGATGGCCGAGGAGGCGGGATACGTCGACCTGGAGACCGTAATCGCCGAAGGCCGCGAGCTCAAGGCAGGCGACAAGGTGTATGCCGCTAACCACGGCAAGGACCTTATGCTCGTCAACCTGGGCACCGCCCCGCTCGAGCAGGGCTTTAACATCCTGGGCGCGCACGTGGACTCGCCGCGCCTGGACCTTAAGCAGAACCCCGCCTTCGAGGCCGGCGACATGGCTTATCTCGACACGCACTACTACGGCGGCGTCAAGAGCTACCACTGGGTGGCCTCCCCGCTCGCACTCGTGGGCGTCATCTGCAAAAAGGACGGCACCACCGTCGACATCAACATCGGTGACAAGGCCGACGATCCGGTCTTTACCATCTCCGACTTGCTGATCCACCTCTCGAGCGAGCAGATGGCCAAGCCCGCCAAGGACGCCGTCGACGCCGAGATCCTCGACGTGATCGTGGGCGGCCGTCCCGTCAAGTTCGATGAGGACGACAAAGACGCTCCCAAGGAGCCCGTCAAGCAGATGTTCCTGGACATCCTCAAGGAGCAGTACGACGTCGAGGAGGAGGACTTCCTCTCCGCAGAGATCGAGGTCGTGCCCGCCGGCCCGGCCCGCGACATGGGCCTCGACCGCTCCATGATTCTGGGCTATGGCCACGACGACCGCGTCTGTGCCTACCCGTCCATGCTCGCCCAGATTAATGTGGCCAATGTCGAGCGCACGAGCATCACGCTCATCGTCGACAAGGAGGAAATTGGCTCCGTAGGCGCCACCGGCATGACAAGCCGCTTCTTCGAGAACACCGTCGCCGAGATCATGACGCTCGCCGGCGAGGATAGCCCGCTGGCCCTGCGCCGCGCACTCGCCCGCAGCCGCATGCTCTCCTCCGACGTGTCCGCCGGCTTCGACCCGGGCTATGCCGGCAAGTTCGAGACCAAAAACGCCGCCTTTATGGGTCGCGGCCTGTGCTTTAACAAGTACACGGGCAGCCGCGGCAAGGGTGGCTCGAACGACGCCGACGCCGAATACGTGGCCCTCGTCCGCGACATCATGGACGAGGCAGGCGTGGACTTCCAGACCTGCGAGCTCGGCCGCGTCAACGCGGGTGGCGGCGGCACCATCGCCTACATCATGGCCAAGTACGGCATGAACGTCATCGACTCCGGCGTTGCCGTCCTGTCCATGCACGCCCTGTGGGAGGTCGCCAACAAGGCCGACATCTACGAGGCCTACCGCGGCTACAAGGCCTTCATCGAGCGAGCCTAACCAACCCTTCATCAGTTGCGGTGAAATACGGACTAAACTGGCCCATAAACGGCCAAAACAGACCGTATTCCACCGCAATTTCTTTTTTGGCAGAGGAGAGTTCATGCTGCAGGTCATCATTTCGCCCGCCAAGCAGATGCGCGCGGCCCAAGATGCTTTTGAAGTCCTGGGCATCCCACCCTTTGTGCGCGAGACGGCTCGCCTCCACCGCGCACTGCTAGATATCGAGCGGAATGAAGGCAGCGGCGGCCTGCAGGCGCTGTGGAACGTGAGTGACAAACTGCTGGGGCCTTGCCTCAACACCCTGCATGAGTTCGGGCCCATCCTGAAAAGCGGCGATCTCGACAATCCCGCACTCGCTCGCCACCTCTCCCCTGCCGTCATGTCCTATCACGGCATTCAATACCAGAGCATGGCACCCGAGGTGATGGATTCCGCGCAGCTCGCATGGCTGCAAGACCATCTGTGGATCCTCTCCGGCCTCTACGGGTGCGTTCGTCCCTTTCATGCCGTCGAACCGTATCGGCTGGAGATGGGCGCGAAGCTCGCCGTTGACGATGCCCGAGACCTCTACGCGTTTTGGAGCGACAAGCTCGCGCGGGCTATCGCCCCGGCAGGCTCAAACACCACGATCGTCAACCTCGCCAGCGTAGAGTATGCCAAAGCCGTTCTGCCCCACCTCGCGGGCGACGCCACGGCCGTCACATGCCTCTTTGGCGAGGGTATCCGCAACGGGAAGCCCATCCAACGGTCGACCGCCAGCAAAAAGGCGCGCGGCTCCATGGTGCGGTGGATGGCAGAAAACAAGCTCGAGGATGCAAGCGAACTCACCGCATTCAATATCGGCTATCGGCACATCCCCGAGCTTTCAGACAAAAACACCCTGGTTTTCATGAACGCGCAGGCACAATAGGCCCGCCGTTTCCAAACACCCCATTACTCCGCCAAGCCATCGGCCTTTGCAATCTCGCTCGTCGAGCCATCTTGGTAGGTAATCTTAACGTGCTCTACGTCGGATACCGTAACGCCCGACGGAGGTTCCAGACGCCACTCCGTCAGAGCGAAATCCATGGTCGTGGGCACGCCCCCTTGATCTTTGAGCTTCACCGTGAGTGTTTTGATTGCCGCATCAAACGTCACGCGTTCGATTTCTTCGCCCGGAATAGACCCGCCGCTCAGCTGCAGCTGCACAAACTCGTCGCACGGATACCAATAGTCGCCGGGTGCGGCAATCGTGTTGCCACCAGAAACTTTCATGGTCATAATCGGCAGGCCCTCGTCGGCTTCAAACTCCCAGGCGGCGCCGCCACGACCGCCGAACGTCCAAATACAAAAGGCAATCACCAGCACGGCAAGCACCGCAAAACCAATCGCGACCAACCCATGGTGCGCACGGCTTTCCTCGGCCGATACATCCCATTGCGTCTCTCGATATAGATGCTTGTCTTCCATGTACGCCTCCCCACAGGCACGCTCGTTAGGCCAATCGTACCCATTCGAGCTATACTTGAGCCCATTACATAAACGGGGAGCTTGCAGGACAAGACGGCAGGCTGAGACTGGGCGCGCCCGCCCTGACCCGCAAACCTGATATGGGTAATGCCAACGAAGGGAGCCGTGCCAATGAGCACACAGACCGAGCCCAAGCTCGTCACGCAAATCGACTTCGCCCGCGCCGGGCAGATCACACCGCAGATGAAGGAGGTCGCCGAGCGCGAGCATCGCGACCCCGAGTACATCCGCGAGCGCGTGGCCGACGGCCGCATCGCCATTCCCGCCAACATCGTGCACATCAAAAAGGGCATGCGCGCCTTTGGCGTCGGTGAGGGCCTGTCCACCAAGGTCAACGTGAACCTGGGCATCTCGGGCGACAAGGCCGATGCCGCCGAGGAATGGAAGAAGGTCAAGATCGCCGAGGACTTTGGCGCCGACGCCATCATGGACCTCTCCAACTCGGGCAAGACGCGCCAGTTCCGCCAGCAGCTCATCGACGAGACGCCGCTCATGGTAGGCACCGTCCCCATGTACGACGCCATCGGCTACATGGAAAAGCCGCTGGTCAAGCTCACCAAGGACGACCTGTTCGAAGTCGTGCGCGCGCATGCCGAGGACGGCGTGGACTTTATGACCATTCACTGCGGCATCAACAAGTCGGTCACCAAGACCTTTAAGGAGACCGGCCGCCTGATGAACATCGTGAGCCGCGGCGGCTCACTGCTGTTTGGCTGGATGGAGGTCACCGGTAACGAGAACCCGTTCTATGAGTTCTACGACGAGTTGCTCGAGATTTGCCACGAGTACGACGTGACGATTTCGCTCGGCGACTCCTGCCGCCCGGGCTGCCTCTACGACTCCAACGACGCCGCCGAGACCGCTGAGATGATCGAGCTGGGCAAGCTGTGCAAGCGCGCTTGGGCCGCCGGCGTCCAGGTCATGGTCGAGGGCCCGGGTCATATGGCGCTCGACGAGATCGCCGCCAACATGAAACTGCAGAAGCGCCTGTGCCACAATGCTCCGTTCTATGTGCTCGGACCGCTGGTAACCGATATCGGCGTGGGTTACGACCACATCACCGCCGCCATCGGCGGCGCCATCTCCGCCAGCTCCGGTGCCGACTTCCTGTGCTACGTGACACCGGCCGAGCACCTATGCCTGCCCAACGCCCAGGATGTGCTCGACGGCCTCATGGCCACCAAGATCGCCGCACACGCCGCCGACATCGCCAAAAAGGTGCCCCACGCCCGCGACATGGACGACAAGATGGGCCAGGCACGCCGCAAGCTCGACTGGGACGCCATGTGGGAGTGCGCGCTCGACCCGGTTACGGGCAAGAAGCGCTACGAGGAGTCCCCCGCCGCCACCGAGGGCACTTGCACCATGTGTGGCAAGATGTGCGCCGTCCGCACCGTCAACAAGATCTTCGAGGGCACCACGATCGACCTCGGCATGGAGGACTAACCCTGTCGCCGCGGCCGCTTCTGGCGGCGAGCTGGTGCCTGTCAATTGTTGACTTGTGAACATTTACTTACACTTGCGTAGAGATTGCATCGCCCGCCCGGGTTCGGCATAGAGTCGGCCCGGGCATCTTTATAATGCTGGCTTAAAGACCCATTTGATTCCGACCGAACAAGGGAGCGAACATGGATCGTAGTAAGGTACCTGCCGTCCTGTCCATCGCGGGATCCGATTCCAGCGGTGGCGCCGGCATTCAGGCCGACATCAAGACCATCACGGCGCACCGCCTGTATGCCGAGACGGCCATCACCGCCATCACAGCGCAAAACACCCTGGGCGTTACCGCCGTGCAGGATATCTCGCCAGATATCGTAGCGGCGCAGATCGATGCCGTTTTTGACGATATCCGCCCCAACGCCGTCAAGATTGGCATGGTTTCCTCTGCCGAGATTATCGATGTTATCGCCGACCGCCTGAGCGCTTGGAACGCGACAAACGTGGTCGTCGACCCCATCATGGTCGCCACCTCGGGCGCACGGCTGATTGCCGAAGATGCCGCCGAGGCGCTCACCCGCCGCCTGTTCCCGCTAGCGACGGTTATCACGCCCAATATTCCCGAGGCCATGGCCCTGCTCGACTACGAGGTCGACTCCGAGCGCACGCAGCAAAATGCTGCCATGCTCCTCACCCGCCGCTTTGGTTGTGCATCCCTCGTTAAGGGTGGGCATCTTGTCAACGAGGCCAACGATGTACTGGCCGAACCCGCGCCGCTCGATGACGAGGGCAACCATCTGGGAGATCCACTCACCACGTGGTTCCGCCACAAGCGTATCGATACCAATAACACACACGGCACCGGCTGCACGCTCTCGTCCGCCATCGCCTGCGCGCTGGCCCAGGGCATGGATCTTGCCGATGCCGTCAACGCCGGCAAGGCCTACCTAACGGGCGCTCTGGCCGCCGGCTTTGACATGGGCAAAGGCTCCGGCCCCGTCAACCACATGTGGCAGTATTAAGATTCGCAGCCCAAAACCGCCGCAAAGAACACCTTTGTGGCGGTTCCTGCAAATGTCTCGATCTGTAACAGATAGGGACGATTTAGCCGCCCACCTGTTACAGATTGAGACATTCAAATTCCGCTGAGAAGAAAATCTCGATCTGTAACAGTAACTCGGCAAAATCGACCCTAGATGTTACAGATCGAGACAAACGACCGATATCGACCTAAATAATCTCAATCTGTAACATCTAGCCCGTTTTCGGCCTTACAACTGTTACAGATCAAAACAAACCAACGAAACAAGCCGTCGCAAGGGGAACTTCTGTACTGCTTTGGGTCGCGCTACTCACCGAGCATCTCTTGGAGCTTGGCTGCCACGGCGTGGCCCAGGCTCTCGTGGCTTTCGGGCATCATATGCAGATAATCGATATCGCCCGGCTCGGCAAAATCAGCGGCATTCAAAAAGTCGCAGCCAAACTGTTTAGCAGCATACGCATAGTATTCGGCAAAATGCTCCGAGGCCTCGACGGAGCGCTCGTCAAAGTCGGTCATGTACACATCGGCGATCTGCGGTTTAATCTTGATAGGCGCCATCAGCAGAATACGCGGGCAGGGCGCGGCTTCGGTCCAGGGAAACGCGCGGACGGTGCGAATCAGCGCCATGGCACCGTCAGCGATATCGGCAGCCCCCACGCTAAAGACCGTCTTGCAGTCGTTGGTGCCCAGCATAATCACGATCGCATCCAACGGCTTATGAGTCTCGAGCAGCATCGGCAACGCGCGGATGCCGTTGAGATTAGTGTCCAGATGGCACATGTCGTCACGCACCGTCGTGCGGCCGTTGAGGCCTTCCTCAATCACGTGCCAGCCCTCGCCCAGGTCGCGCTGGGCCACGCCGCACCAGCGCACATCGTGCGCATAGCGTACCGCGGTGCCGTCGCGCATGCCCGCCGGATCATAGCCGTAGGTATTGCTGTCGCCAAAGCACAGAACGTTTTTCATCGTAAGCCCTTCCTCTAGTAAAAAGAAAAAGTCGGCGGGAGCAGTCTCTCCCGCCGAATCGACCTATCTGTCAGCACATACCGATTACAGGTACTTGCGCCAATCGTCATCGTCTTCATCGTCCTCGGCGGCAGCCTGGGCCTGCTCGGCGGCGCGGGCAGCCGCAGCGCGAGCGGCAACCTGGGCATAGGACTCCTCGTTGCGCTCGGGGAAGTTTGCCAGCACATGCTCGAACTTGGCAAAATCTTCGTCCCAGCGCGTAGAGGGCACGGCAAAAAAGACCTGCTTGACCTTAAAGTCGCCCGATGCGAGCTCCTTGCGGAAGAGCTCGGCCACGGCCTCGGCGTCAAAGCCGTTGTTGTCGCAGCCCCAAGCGCCCAGCACGAGCTTCTCGCGACCCAGCTCGTCGCAGATGGCAAGCACAAAGCGGATGCGATCGCGCAGGGCGTCCAGCAGGGCATCGTCACCCACACGATACTCCTGGCGAGCGCGCTTGGCGTTGGGCGCGGCGGCCACGATCACGTCGGCATACGCATGCACGTGGTTGCGGTCGAAGCGCACCGCAGGCACCACCAGCGCACGGTTGCGGTAAAGCTCGCAGTTGATGTTGCGGCGACGGTTCTCGCCGTACCATTTACGCTGCTTATCAAGGACATTGTACAGGTACGAATCGGCACAGAGCGTGGCCTCCTGACCCAGATAGCCCTGGATGTAGCCGCCGCCCGGGTTGGTGAACGAGGCAAAGTCGAGCACGGCCATGTCGCAGAACTGCGCATAGCCTCGGCCGTTATCCAGAATGGCCTGCGTGGCAGAGGCGTCGAGCACGGTGACCTCGGGCAGGACCGGAGCGGGCTCCTCGGCGGCAGGCGCGGACTCGGTCTCCGTGGCCTCCTCTGCGTGTGCAGGCTCGGCCGTAACCTCGGTCTCGGCGGACGCAACCTCAGCGGTCTCGGCCTCGGCGGCCTCAGACTCCTCGGCAACCTGTTCCTCGACAGCGTCGGCCGCTTGGGCCTTGGCCTTCATCGCCGCGACAAAACCGGCAGGCATACCATCGAACTCGCACACGCCGGCAAGCGAACGCTCGATATCCTTGGCGCAGGCCTCGGACACAGCCGTCACATGGCGCTCGGCGGCCTTGGCACGCGCCTCGCGCTTGGGATTGGGCTGACCCGCTCGGTTAGACCTGCGGTTACGGTTCCTGTTGTCGACATCTGCCATACGTGGCCACCTTTCCTGTCGCTGCCGCTATCGGCTTTTTCCCATCCATCATACCCCGCCGCACACAAAAAAGACGGCCCCGAAGGACCGTCTTTCGTATCGTTTTACCGTGCCCGGCAGGAAGCGTCGCAATGCCGCGCTTTAATCGCGACGGCCGAGGATGTTCAGAATGCGCAGGAACACGTTGATAATGTCCACGAACAGGTTAGACGCCATGAGCACGGCGTTGGGCAGCGTAGGCGGCACCGTCGTGGCAACATAGGTGTCGTAGCCAATAAAGCCGGCGAATACCACGATCACGATCAGGTCGGTGATGGACTGCGAGACGCCCATGAACATCAGCACGATCTCAACCAGAATCGTGGCGAGCAGAATGCCAAAACCGATGCCATATACGCGCTGGAAAAACTTGGGGAACGTCACACCCAAGGCGCCAAAGACAAAGGTGATGGCGGCCGTGGCGATAAAGGCAGTGTTGATGGTGGGCAGGTCGTAGTTGGCAAGGCCAAACGACGCGGTCAGGCCAAAGGTGCTCGCAAAGATTACGTAGCCCACAAGGGACAGGCCCACGGACTGCTTGCTGGCGGCGGCCGACATCATGACCATGCCGACGATGGTCAAAATAAACGAGCCAAAGACCAGCGGCAAGGCGGCCCCGCTCATCATCATGCGCGCAAACGACATGGTGCTCGTAAAGTAGGCACCGGCACCCATGGCGCAAAAGCCCAAGAAGATCAGGGCAGACATGGCGAGATTGTACGCGCGCGGCGACATCTCCTTGGCGCGGCTTGCGCCGGTCTCGACGGGGCCGTTCTGATAGCCCTGGATATCGTTCATACTTCGTCCTTTCAAAAAGCGCACGACAGCGCCGTAGGTGACAAGATTCCTGTCATTGTACCCGAATGCTGCACGTCCTTACCTACGGCGCTCGCCCTCAAGCGTACGATCAAAGGCCCAGACCCACCAACGCATCACGTGCGCCTGCGAGCCGTCCGCCCGCTCGCGCGTCTGGTCCTCCAGATACAACTCGGTCGCGTGCCCGCCAAAACGCACCTTATATGTTGCCGTGCGGATGCCGTGGACCATCAGGCCAAACCCAATGGTCGAGATAATTTCGTCGATCGTAAAACAACGGCCGTCGACCCAGCAGACGGTGACCGGCACGACCTGTCCGCCCGCGAGGATGCGAGCCACGACGTCCACATACTGCTTGTGCACGCGCCGAGTTTTGCCGTCTGTCTGTCGATATTCCATGCCCTCTATTATCGAACGCATGTTTGTATGTTGTAAAGCGAACAGGCTATGGTTTTGGCGTGTCGGGCCGCATGCGCACGTCCGCACGACGTGTTAGCAAAAAGAATACCCGCGGTCAACAAGGCTAATATTCAATTTTAGTGCCAAAAAGTTCACTTCTCCCATCAGAACTCGGGAAAGAAACCCACAGGAGGTGATACGATTTATCATGTTTTTGTAACGTGTCTGCAAACTTCGAGAAAGCCCATATATGGACGTAACGTTCTCAACCTTCCTCGGCCAAATTGTGTCGAACCCAGTCCTTGCCGTCACCGTGATTCTCGCGCTCGGCGCCATCTTCGTCAACGGATGGACCGACGCGCCCAACGCCATCGCGACCTGCGTCACTACGCGTTGCATGCCCGCCCGCGCCGCCATTCTCATGAGCGCCGCATTCAACTTCTTGGGCGTGCTCATCATGACGCACTTTAACGCGAGCGTCGCCAACACCATCTCACATATCGTCGACTTTGGCGGAAACAGCACCATGGCGCTTGCGTGCCTCTGCGCGGCTCTGTTCTCCATTGTCGTCTACGGTGCCACGGCATCGCGTTTTGGCATCCCCACCTCGCAAAGCCACAGCCTTATCGCCGGCCTGACCGGTGCCGCTATCGCCCTCGGCGGCGCGAACAGCGTCAACGTCCACGAGTGGATGAAGGTCATCTACGGCCTGGCGCTCTCCATCGGTCTGGGCTTTGTCATGGGCTGGATCCTGTGCAAACTCGTCTCGATTCTGTTTGCCGCCGCCAATAGGCGACGTGCAAACGTCTTCTTTAAATACGCTCAGATCGCGAGCGCTGCGGCCATGAGCTTTATGCATGGCGCGCAGGATGGACAGAAGTTCATCGGCGTGCTCTTTCTAGGCGTGGCCTTCGCCAACGGCCAGACCAGCGTCGGTGATGCCGGCATCCCCATCTGGATCATGTTGCTGTGCTCGGCCACCATGGGCATCGGCACCAGCGTGGGCGGCGAGCGCATCATCAAGTCCGTCGGCCAGAGCATGGTCAAGCTCGAGAAGTATCAGGGATTCTCCGCCGACCTCGCGGGTGCCGCGAATCTACTGCTTGCCACCCTTACCGGTATCCCCGTGTCCTCCACCCACATCAAGACCTGCGCCATCATGGGCGTCGGTGCCGTCAAGCGCCTTTCGGCCATCAACTTCGGCGTGGTCAAGGACATGATGTTCACCTGGTTCTTCACCTTCCCCGCCTGCGGACTCATCAGCTTTGTCATGGCCAAACTGTTCATGATGTTCATCTAGTCAAACCGAGCGTCCATCCGGACCGTAATACTTCGCCCACCCGTCTTCGCCTCGAAAGGACCCACTCATGGCAAAGAAACCCGATTCGTTCTACTTTGACAACTACGTCGCCTGTGCCGACCTTGCCGTCCAGGCTGCCGAGCTGCTCACCCAGATTTTCGAGAACTTCGATCCCGCGAAGATTCACGATATGCTCGACAAGATGCACGCGATCGAGCATGCAGCCGACAAGAAGCACCATGAGCTTGAGGACGCCCTGCTCACGGCCTTTATCACCCCGCTTGAGCGCGAGGACCTGGACCTGATGAGCTGCTCGCTCGACACCGTGCTCGACCGTATCGAGGGCGTCGTGCAGCGCGTCTACTTCACCAACATCCAGAGCATCCATCCCGATGCCATCGTGATCGCCCACAAGGTGACCGATGCCTGCCGCGCCATGAAGGACCTGATGGTCGAGCTTCCCAATTACCGCAAGTCCAAGACCCTGCGCGAACTCGTCATCCAGATCAACACGATCGAGTCCGAGGCCGACGAGCTCTACATCAATGCTATGCGCAACCTGCATGTCAACGGTAAGGATCCGCTCGAGGTTATCGCCTGGCGTGACGTCTACGCCTTCCTGGAGTACTGCGCTGACTGCTGCGAGAATGTGGCCGATGTTGTGGATTCGATTGTCATGAAGAACAGTTAATTGGGGGTACGTGTCCCACCGGTCGCGGGCCCGACCACTAATAACCTTTTTTCACTCCGGCTGCAAGCAGAGTCGTTCAAAAGGTTATTAGTGGTCGGGCCCGCTCCCTTATGTACCACCATTGGGAACTTTGGCTGATAGCTTTAGCGCAGTGGGGGTTTGGCTGAAGGGACCTTTGGTACCCGTTCGGACACTTTGGCCCTTGATGAGCGCTTGGCTGATTGCTGCTTTGGGTACTCTTTGGGTTACCTTGGATTTGTTTGATTTTTAATTGTTGGAGGGCTTGTATGTCGTATTTGGATTTGGCTCGGTCTCGGTATTCTTGTCGTTTGTTTGAGGATCGTTCTGTTGAGCAGGCTGTGGTGGATGCCATTGTTGAGGCTGGGCGTATTGCTCCTTCTGCTTGTAATAATCATCCAAGCCGTGTGATGGTGCTTGATACTCCGGAGTTGTTGGAGAAGGCTGCTGCTTGTCAGCCGCGCTTTGCTCGTGATGGGTCTATCTTTGGCGCTCCGCTCATCTTTCTTATTTGCAGCGTTACCGACGATGCTTGGGTGCGCCCGTATGACCAGATGAACTCCAGCGAAATCGACACCTCGATCGTGTGTGATCAGATGATGATGGAGGCGGAGGAACAGGGCCTGGGAACGTGCTGGGTGTGCCATTTTAAGCCTGAGGTGGCCTGTGAGAAGTTCAGCCTGCCCAAAGGCATCTATCCCTATCATATGCTCGTCTGCGGCTATCCTGCCGACCATATCGCCGACCCCGAGCAGCGTGAGGCCCGCACCATTCCCCTCCCCGACTTCCTCCTCAAGTAGATTTTTGGAACATGCCTTAAATCTACCATTGCCCGCTCATCCGTTCGCCGAGTTCTGCGCCCTCAAACGCAGGACTCGGCGTTTTGTTTTGCAGACTGCATACAGCCACAAAAAAGGACCCGCAAGCTGCGGGCCCTTTCTAGGCGCTAAATGATAGCTGGATGTTAGTCCAGGTCGTCGGCAGCGAAGTTGTCGATCGGTGCGAAGGGATCGGCAACGGGGATAACCGGCTCGGCGACGGGCAGCGGCTCGGCAGCAGGAACGGTCACAGCCGGAGAAGCGGCAGAACCGACCGGCGTGGAAGCCATGAGATCGGACGGGAAGGAGTTCTGAGCATCGTCCATGAAGTGCTGGATGAGCTTGAGGTACTCGGCCTTGAACTCCTCGCGGGAAGCCTTAAGACGGTCGATCTCCTCAAGCTCGGCCTGCTTCTCGGTCAGGGCCTGGCGGATGACCTCGCGGGCCTTGGCGTCGGCCTCGTTGCGGATGCGGTCAGCGTTCTCGTTGGCGTCGTTGACAATGCCCTCGGCGGTCTGCTGGGCAGCAATCAGGGCAGCGGAAATCTGGCGCTCCTGAGCGGAGAAGTCGGGTGCGGGAACGGCCACGGGCGCGGCAGGGACGGCCTGAGCGGCAGCATCCTGAGCCTGAGCGAGCTGGGCCTGCGTGTCGGCGAGCTGCTGCTCGGTGGCGGTCAGACGACCCTTAAGATCGACGATCTTGGCGAGCATGGCGTCGACCTCAGAGGACAGGGTCTCCAGGAAGACGTCGACCTCGGCGGGATCGTAGCCGCGCTTGGCCTCAGAGAAGGTCTGAGCCTGAATGTCAGCAGGGGTAATAGCCATAACAAGTTCTCCTTTATCTTCGCCTTGGCGCTGTGCGCCCGACGTGAATTACTAAGCCAGTTTTATATGAGTATACCTATAAGAAGTTGCAGAACCAGCTTCTGCACCAACTGCAACGCAATAATCGCAACGACCGGTGAAAAATCGACGCCGCCCATGGGCGGGATAAACCGGCGGAACAAATTGAGCCACGGGCCGCACACGCTATCGAGAACGGCGGCGATATCCTGTAGCAATCCGCCCTGCTTCATAGGGATCCACGTCATAAGGCAGTAAACCACGATGAGCGTGGAGTAAAAGTTGAACAGCGTATTGACCAGCTGGACAATGGTGTAGATGTTGATGAGAATCTCCTCGTCTTGTCTTTACTTAAGGTAGCCGTCGGCACGGAGCTTTTTGAGGTCCGAATCCTTGACCTCGCAACCGGCGGGCAGCACCATAAACACGCGATCGCCCACCTCTTTGACTGTGGCACCCAGGCCGCAGGCAAAGCCGTAGGAGAAGTCCAGGACGCGCTTGGCGACCTCGGTACGAACGCCCACAAAGATCAGCGCGACAGGCTGCTTGGTGCGCACGCGGCGCACGACGGTCTCCACGTCGTCATAGCTCTCGGGGCGTAGGACATAAGCCGGCAGCTGCGGCGTAGCGTTGATGATGTTGCTCGCATACGCCGAGGCATCGCTCGGTGAGGGAGCAGGTGCGGGGGCAGCAGCGCGGGCACGTGTGCTCTCGGCGTAGCTCGACGGCGTGTCGTAGGCACCGGGACGATAACCGCCCGCAACCGTCTCCTGCGAGCGCGATGGCGGGTTGTAGGTCGTAGCGTGGCGAGAATCGTCACCGACCAGCTGGCCGGAGCGCGTGTATACGGCCACCGACTCGGCCTCGCCGCGGCGCGTCTGACCCAGCAGGCCGTTGCTCGGCTCATCCTGGGTATAGAAGCCCTCGCCCGAGGCACCGCTGTAACCGCTGTTCTGGTAGCCGTCGTCATAGCCATCATCGTAGCCGTAGTCGTCGTCCTGACCATAACCCTGGTCGTAACCCTGCTGGCCGCCCAGGTGCATCTTATTTTTAATCTCGTCAAGGAAGCCCATGGTTGTGTCCTCTCGCGGTTTAGTGCAGGCGCTCCGATAATCAGTGCGCACTTCAGAGCCTTATTTTACTGCAAACTCCGGGCTAAATACTACCCTGCCCAGGCGAACGAGCGTAGAGCCTTCCTCAAGGGCAGGCTCAAAGTCCTCGCTCATACCGCAGGAAAGTTCGGGCAGGCTCAGATCGGAGTGCGTCGCCTCAAGCTCATCCCTTAGCTCACGAAGTCCGGCAAAAGTGCGGCGCGCCACATCCTTATTCCCCCGGGGTGCCATAGTCATAAGGCCCTGCACACAAATTCCCTCAAGCTCCGCAAGCTCACCTGCGGCGTCTCGGACCTCGTCGGGCGAAAAGCCGCCCTTGGACTCCTCGCCGCTCACATTGACCTCGATCAGCACACGCTGGGGGCCGGAGAGCTCGCCCGCCTCAATCTTGCGGACCGCACGGCTCGAGATAGCCTGAGCCAAATGCAGCAAGCTTACCGAATGAATCAGCTCGGCCGAGCCCAGAACCGCATTGATCTTGTTGGTCTGCAGGTTGCCGATCATATCGAAGCGCACCTCGGGTAGCTCCGGATGCTCTGCGAGGCCCGCGAGCTTGCGAACGAGCTCCTGCGGGCGGTTCTCGGCAAAATGGCGATACCCCGCCTGGATAGCGGCAACGGTCTCATCGACGCCAACGGTTTTGGAGACGGCAATCAGGCGTGCGGCATCGTGGGTACGGCCCGCGCGATCGAGTGCGGCATAAAAGCGTTCGAGAATCTGCTCGCGGCGAGCGCGCATCAAGTCCAAATAGTTATCCATTGCCAATCGCCTCCGCAGACAGCCATACAAGTAGTCCCATGCTAACGCAAGAGCGCGGCCCTGCATGTGCAAGGCCGCGCTCACTTAGGTATTTACAATCTTTCGACGAACGAAGCTACCCTACTCCTCGTCGTCCTCGGCGTCGTCCTCGTCCTCAAGGTGCTCAAGCAAATAGCGAAGGCCTTCGCTCACCTCGTTAGCAGGCACCTTGGCAACAAAGCGCGCATCGACGGCGGGCCTCATGATGACGCCCTCGCCCGAAGGCACGCGCATGCTCTCGAGCTCATCCTCGTCCGTACGGGCGATATCGCCGGCAGTCATGCGCTGTCCGGTCAAAAGGAAGGTCAGACGGCAGGCGGCATCGATGGAAATCGAGGCAATGCGATCGAGGTAGCGCGAAACCATGATGGCGCGGCGCAGGTCGTCGTAATTGCTGTTGTCATCCATAAACTCGCCGGCATCCATGCGGTTGAAGGTACGGAAGAACTTCTCGTACGCCGCATGCACCGGCTCGTCCTCGACGGCCAGATTGCAGATGATGGACATGTCGTTGGTGACGAGCGCAGAAAGCGACGAACCCAGCACCTGATAGACAGCCTCGGCCTCGGCTTCAACCAAGGTCACAAGCTCCTGAGGCAGCGAGATGTCGGCCTTGACCATGTGACGCGTGGCGCGGCAGACCTGGCGAACCTTATCGGTCATGCGCTGCAGGTTAAAGTCGACGTAGATGATCGTCTGCAGCAAGCGGAAGTCGGAGGCGACCGGCGACTGCGTAGCGATCAGGTTGTAGCACACGGCCTCCAAGTTGGCGCAGCGCGCATCGATCGAGAGCGTGCGCTTCTTGGTCTTGGTGGCGAGCTTGCGGTCATCGGTCACATAGGCCTTCACGGCGTCGTGAAGAGCCAGATCGACGGCCTCGTAGATGCTCAGCATCTCGTGACGGGCCTCGATGAGCTGACGGGAAAACAGTTTGCGCATGGTTCACTCCAATCAGTTGGGTGCGGTCATGCCGCCCGCACAGTGAATACGCACCGGACCAGGTCCGATCGGATTGGGACTAGTCGCACCGATCAGCCAAAGCGGCCGGTAATATAGTCTTCCGTCCGCGAATCCACCGGGCTGGTGAAGATCGCGTCGGTTTGACCATACTCGATGAGCGTGGCGGGCTCGCCGGCAACTTCCTGCAAGAAAAATGCGGTGTAGTCGCTAATACGAGCAGCCTGCTGCATAGAATGCGTGACGATGATGATCGTCATCTCGGGCGCCAGCTCGGCCATCAGATCCTCGACCTTAGAGACGGACGTGGGGTCGATGGCGGAGCAGGGCTCGTCCATCAGCAGGACATCGGGCTGCACCGCAAGCACACGCGCGATGCACAGACGCTGCTGCTGACCGCCCGAGAGCGCCAAACCATCCTTGTTGAGCTGATTGGATACCTCTTTCCAGAGGTTGGCGCGCTTGAGCGATTCTTCCACGATGTCATCGAGGTCGCTTTTGCTAGTCACGCCCTGCAGACGAGGGCCAAAAGCGACATTCTCGTAGATGGATTTGGGGAACGGGTTGGGCTGCTGAAAAATCATGCCCACGCGACGGCGAAGGTCGACCGGGTCGACGCCCTCGGCATAGATATCGTTGCCGTCGAGCGTCATGGTGCCCTCGACGCGGGTGCCCTCGATAAGGTCGTTCATACGGTTGATGCAGCGCAAAAACGTCGATTTGCCGCAGCCCGAAGGGCCGATAAACGAGGTGATGGCGTTTTTGGCAATGTTGAGGTCGAGCCCCGTCAGCGCGTGAAAGTCACCGTACCAAAAGTTGAAATCCTTGGCCGTGATGGCCGCTTGCTCCGGCGTGGGAGCGGACTGATAGACGGACATGGGACTCCTTAACTAGCGGCGCTTGCGCGACAGATAGCGCGCAAACAGGTTGAAGGCCAGAATAATCGCCATCAGCAAAAGCGCGGTGCCGTAGGCTGCGTTCATGTTGATGCCGTCGTTGGCAAGCAGATAAAGGTGAACGGTCATGGGACGACCGGAATCGAGCGGCGAAATAGGCAGATTGATGGCCTGACCCATGGTGTAGAGCACCACCGCGGTCTCGCCGATGGCGCGGCCGATGGCGAGGACGATGCCCGTGGCAATACGGCCAAAGGCAGAAGGAAGCACGATCTTGGAGACAACCTGCCACTTGGTGGCGCCCAGACCGTACGCGCCCCAACGGATATAGCGCGGAACGGCGCGAATGGCCTCTTCGGTGGTGCGCATGACGATGGGAAGCATCAAGAGCGCGAGTGCCAGGGCGGCAGAGACCATCGAAAGGCCCAAGCCCATGGCCTCGACAAACAAGGCGTAGCCAAACAGACCCATAACGATGGAGGGCACCGAGGCCAAAGCGTCAGCAGCGTAGCGAATGAGCTCGACGACCTTGCCCTGCTTGGCGTACTCGGCCAGATAGACGGCTGCCAGCACAGCGATCGGCGTGCAGATAAGCATGGCGAGCGCCGTCACATAGACGGTCGAGACGATCGTGGGCCAAATACCGCCCTCGGCGTTGACGCCCTGGGGCCAACCGAAGATAAAGTCGAGCGAGATGTGTGGCAGGCCGTTGATGACCACGTAGGCGATGATAGCGACCAGCACCAGCGTGGTGATGTAGGCAGCGGCACGGAACACGCCAAGCATGATCTTGTTGGACAGGTCCTTGTTGATGCGGCCCTTCTTGCCGTGGGAAAGGGCACGCTTGATGCGCTCGCGCGACGAGGTCGTATCGACCGTCGTGTCAACGGAATCGGACATAGCCTACCCCCTCTTCTTCTTGGAAATCAGACGGACGATGCCCACCAGCGTGGCGGAGATGATAAACAGGACCACACCCATGCCGAACAGCGCCGAGCGGTGCAGACCCGAGGAATAGCTCATGTCGAGCGCAATCTGGCTCGTGAGCGTCGAGATGGGGCTCGCAATGCTGTCGGGAATAACCGGGGCGTTACCTACGACCATGAGCACGGCCATGGTCTCGCCGATGGCACGGCCCATACCCAGCACGATGGCATCAACGATACCCAGCTTCGCGGCAGGTAGCACGACCTTATAGATGGTCTGCCACTTGGTGGCGCCCATGGCATACGATGCCTCGCGAATGCCCATGGGAATGGAATTGAGAGCATCGATGGTGAGCGTGGTGATGGTAGGGACGATCATGATGGCGAGCACAAACCACGCCGTCAGCGCACCAAAACCAAGGCCGCCGGTCAGTTGTGCGATAAACGGGCGGATGATGATCATGCCAAAGAAGCCGTAGATGATGGAGGGTATGCCCGCCAGCAGGTCAACGGCGGGGCTGATGAGCTTGCGCACGCGCTTGCTGGCAATCTCGACCAGGTAAACGGCCGTACCCACGCCCAGCGGCACGCCCATGGCGAGCGCACCGACGGTCACCAGACCCGAGCCGGCAAGCAGCGACAAGATGCCGTAGTGGCCCTCAGAAGGCGCCCACGTAAAGCTAAAGAAGTCCGCCAGACCGATGTCAGTAAAGACGGGCAGCGCCGAGTACGTGGTAAAGACAAAAATCAGGATGACGGTAACGACCGCCAAGAACGCGCAGGCAAAGAAGATCCACTGCAGCGCCTTCTCCTTGATATAGGTACTGTGCGATACGAGCGCCAGCTCGCGCTTCTTGGGCGTCTGAACATTCTGCTCAGTCTGGGAGTTTTCCTGTGCTTCCATGCTACTCACTCCCCTTCTCGTCGTTGGTGACGGGAATAAAGCCCGCCTCGCGAATCTGCTTGTCCATCTTTTCGGACGTCACATAGTCGATGTAATCCTGCGCCTGCTGCGAAGGCGCACCCTTCACAAAGAAGTAAAGGTCGCGTGAGATGGGATAGCCGCCGCTCGCGACCGTCTTCTCGGACGCCTCAACATGATTGACCGAGACGGCCTTGACCGAGGTCTTGGCGTTGAGGCTATCGACGAAGCCCAGCGAAATGTAGCCAATGGCACCGCGCGAACGAGATACCACGTCGCGCACCTGGCCCGTGCCCGAAAGAACGGCCGAGCGGCGATCGAACGGGGTGCCGTCCATCACGATGGTGCGGAAGGCCTCACGCGTGCCGGACGCCTCATCTCGATTGATGACCTGGATCCTCAGGTCCTCGCCACCGACTTCTTTCCAGTTGGTGATCTTGCCGGCGTAAATATCGCGGAGCTGCTCGGTCGAGAGGTTATCGACCGGGTTATCGTCGTTCACGATGACCGCGATACCGTCGTGGGCAATGACGATGGGAGTCAGGCCCAGATCCTGTTCGTCGGCATTGAGTCCACGGGAGGAGCTGGCGATATCGGCTGTGCCGGCGCTGACGGCCTCGATGCCAGCGGAAGAACCCAAACCGGAAACGAGCACGTCGATGCCGGTCTCCTCCTTAAAGCCCTCGGCCGCAATCTCGGCGATAGGAAGGCAGGTCGTGGAGCCGGCGACGGTAATGGAAGAGGTAGAAGATCCCGAAGAACAGGCGCACAGCGTAAGCGTAAGCACAGCGGCGCTCAGGACCGATACGATCTTTCTCATAGCATCACGCCGATCGCAGCATGGCGCCCACAGGTGCCGTCCTCGTTACGGTAGGAATAAAAGCGGTCGTTCTGACGCACAGTCGAAAGCTGGGTATCCACGATATTATCCGCGTCGACACCGACATCTACCAGCGCCTCGCGAATGGCAGCGGAAAGATCGAGCATGCGAGAGGCACTCGCATCGATGCAAGAGAACTCGGCGGCAAAGCGATCCATGAGTTCCTGGGATACCTCATATTCGTCACCCAAGATATGGGGGCCGATATAGGCGGAAACGTCGCTCGCATCGCAACCGGCAGCATCGCAAAGCGCCTGGCACGCCTTGGCGGAAATACGTGCAATCGTGCCCTTCCAACCGGAGTGCACCACGGCAAATCCGCCGGGGGCCACCAGCACCACGGGAACGCAGTCGGCAAAGCAGAGCAGCACGGGCACGTTATGCGCCGTGCAGACGATGGCATCACAGCCCTCGGCAATCTGCTCGCGAACGTCCTCAAGGTCATCGGCGCCGTTCGAGGTCACCGCAACGATATGGTCACCATGGACCTGATTGGGAACGAGCAGGTTGTGCTCGCACTCGGCGGCACCCATAGCCTCGAGCGCGCGACGACGATTTTCTTGAACAGCAAAGGGGTCATCGCCAACATGCGAGCCCAAGTTGAGTGAGGAGTACGCATCTTCGGAAACGCCACCGGCGCGCTCGGTGAAGGCAAAGCGAACATCGGATGTCGCGCCCTCCACCAACGTAACTCCATCATGGTCGACACGCGAAACGTTGTCCGCACGTGCTGCCATACTAAAGCCTCCTAATAACACAAGTACCGCGGCATCGCCGCTACAGCCCGCGTTTATACGGCTGTCATACTTCTTTAAAAGGATACCTGCTGCGCTGGAGGCAATCGTAAAGGGAACGTAAAGAGATTGGAGGTTCTAGTTTACAAAGTCGAAATAAAAAGGGCGCGTCCATACGGACACGCCCCTGTGCACAACAATGCAAAGAACGACTTAGAAGCTACCGCGCTTCAGGAAGTCGGGAAGCTCGAACTGATCGTTGCCGAAGTTAGGAAGCTCGGTGCCACCGACGTTGCGGGTCGGAGCGGCCTGAGCCGGGCTCGTGGCAGGAGCGGTGCGCTGCGGCTCAGCGGAGGCAGCGGCCTTGCTCTGAGACTGCTGAGCAGCAAAGAGCTCGTCCTGACGGTTGACGTTGGAGTCGGAGAAGCCCGTAGCGATGACGGTGATACGCACCTGATCGCCCAGGGACTCGTCGACAACGGTACCGAAGATGATGTTGGCCTCGGGGTCGACGGCGTTGGCGACAACGTCGGCGGCGTCGCTGATCTCCTGGATGCCCAGGTCCTTGGAACCGGCGATGGAGAGCAGCACGCGCGTGGCGCCATCGATGGAGCTCTCGAGCAGCGGGCTGGAGATGGCCTGCTGGGCAGCGTCGACGGCACGGGTATCCCCAGAAGAGGTACCGATACCCATCATGGCGGTACCGGCCTGCTTCATGATGGTCTTAACATCGGCGAAGTCCAAGTTGATGATACCGGGGACGGTGATGAGGTCGGTGATGCCCTGGGTGCCCTGGGAAAGGACGCCATCGGCAATCGCGAAGGCCTCGAGCATGGTGGTCTTCTTCTCGGCGATGTCGAGCAGCTTATCGTTAGGGATGACGATCATGGTGTCGACGCAATCGGAGAGGGTCTTAATGCCCTCCTCGGCGCTCTTCTTGCGCTTGCGGCCCTCGAAGGTGAAGGGCTTGGTCACGACGGCGACGGTCAGCGCACCGACCTCGTTCATCGCGATATCGGCAACGATGGGAGCAGCGCCGGTACCGGTGCCACCGCCCTCGCCGCAGGTGATGAACACCATGTCGGCGCCAGCGAGCGCCTCGGCAATGTCGTCGCGGGACTCATCGGCAGCCTTGCGGCCAACCTCGGGGTTGGCGCCGGCGCCCAGGCCGCGGGTAAGGTCGGTGCCGATGTGCACCTTGATATCGGCATCAGAGATCGCGAGTGCCTGAGCATCGGTGTTGATGGCAACAAACTCGACGCCGCGGATGCCCTCTTCGATCATTCGATTGACCGCGTTGGTACCGCCGCCGCCGACGCCGACCACCTTAATGACGGCAAGGTAGTTGTTGATCTCTGTCTCGTGCATGTCGGTCCTCCGAACAAAGGTTATAGCCATAGCATGGGTCGACCCCTGCGCACATTAACCTTCAGGTTGAAAGTAAATGCAAAGGTAAACCGTATTATGTTTGCACATTATGAACGTATCAGTCAAATAATTGACCGTGAAAACCAAACAAACCAGATAAACGGCGTGGTATGGCCCCTCAACAAAGCATCAACCAGCGCTACGAGGTCGGAGCGTTCCTAAATGTATAGTTACCCGGAGAGCGCACATTGATATACGTTACGCCCTCTACCTGCGAAAGCAGCTTGGTGACTACGCGCTCCTTCTTGACGATATCGTTCGAATCGCCCAGCGACACCTCAATGCCGTTATTGAGGTTTGCCGAGATGGCTTCGACCGAAGGCGTGGAAATATCCTTGACTTGTCCCAAGAACTCGCTCGAAAAACCACGCACATAATCCAAGCCAGCCTTAACGGCCTTGGAGCTCACCGCCTGGCCGGAAACCGGAGCGACATCCGCCGAGACATCAGTCAACAACACCGCGCCATAGTGCTTAGCGAGCGCCAGCGCGGCATCAATGCCGGTCAGGGTATTTGAGCCCTGCCCTGTCGTGATGACGTTGCCCTGGCCATCCACTTCGACCGACGTCGACAGCGGGGCGATCCAGGTGTCATCATCCCCGATGGCCCAGGCAAGGTCATCGGAGCTGATATAGGCAATTGCGATGACCTTGCGCTCCATAGGCGTAATGATGAGCGTATGCGGGAACTGGCGCTGGACATCCACGCCCGAGACCCACGGGTTCTGCTTGAGGTCCTCGGTAATCTGGTCGGGATCGACGTTAAAAAGCGACGTTCCCTCGGGCAAATCGATCAGCTGGATAGCATCGTGCTTCGTCACATGCTCGCTGCCTTGAATCTGAATATCAGTGGCGGTAAACAATCCAGAGTTGATCACCACGACGGCAACGACGACGAGCACGGCCAAGACGGCCAGAACGCCGCCCACGATTTTGCCTTTGCCTGTAACGAGAGAAGCGGCGTCTGACGTTTTATTTGCCATCGCCCCAAGTGAAGACAACGGGTTGACGCCTTTTTTACCCGAAGGCTTCTTGGCGGTAGCCGGCACCGATGTCAGCGAGCGCGGTTTCGATGCGCCCAGCGTGCGACCCGGACGCGCCGCCTTAGTTCCCGTCGAGGGCTTAGGAGTTGCCATGGGACGGGCAGGCTTGGCGCCCATAACAGGCTTTGACGTCACCGAGGGACGCGAGGACTTTTTTGCGGCCGGACGATTACCGAGCTGAGAGCCGACGACCGGACGACTGGTCTGTCGAGCATGCCCGACAGACTTAGAGTGCGCGACGGTATTGCGTTGAGGTTTGGCAGGCGCGCCGGAACGCCCTCCGGCGCGGCGGAAGGTGGGTTTCGATGCTCTAGAAGCCGAGGAATTTAACTTCCGGTCTGAGCTCGATGCCATACGCCTCCCTCACCTTTCCGTGCACATGTCTGATAACCGCGGCAACGTCATCGGCCGAGGCGGTTCCGTTATTAACGATAAAATTAGCGTGAACGGGCGAAACTTCCGCGCCGCCAATCGAAAAACCCTTTAATCCACAATCCTCGATAAGCTTGCCCACACTCGCATCGGGCGGGTTGCGAAAGACCGACCCGCAGGATGCGCGACCCATGGGCTGCGTACGTTTGCGCCTCGTCAGGTACCGCTCCATGCGCTCGCGAATGTCGGCCTTGGGCGCCGGTTTAAGCTTGAGCACGCACTCGAGGATAATCTCATTGCGGGGAAGGCTACATTCGCGGTAGCCCCAAGTGATCTCGGACCCCGCATAATGCTTGATACCGGATGCCGGGTCAAACGTTACGACATCCTCAACCAGCGAGCCAATCCACTCGGTCCGTGTGCCTGCATTCATAGATATCGCACCGCCAACCGAGCCAGGGATGCCAACGGCAAACTCAAGGCCCGAGAGGCTACGCGACAGGGCATCGTTGACCAGGCGCGCAAACATCACGCCCGCACCGACCGTCAGCGTACAACCGTCATCGGCAACAACCGTGCGCTGAAACTCACGTCCGAGCGAAATGACGGCACCGCGATAACCGCCATCGGCAACCAGCAGATTGGAGCCCTTGCCGATGATGACCCACGGCACCTGCTCGCGATCGAGCACCGCCACGGCGCGGCGGAGGGCATGATAGCTATGGCACGTCACAAAGAGGTCGGCCTTGCCGCCGATACGATAGCTCGTATGACGCGCAAGGCGCTCGTCCTCGATCACATCCGTGTCGATCATGCCCGAGAGCGCCATGACGGCGTTAAACAGACCCATTAGACTTAAGCGTCTTTCTTGGCAGTCAGATACTCGATAAACTCGGGACCGACGGTCGTAACGTCACCGGCACCCATTGTGAGCAGCAGGTCGCCCTCGCCCACCATCTGCTCGAGCTCCTGATTGAGCTCAAGACGGCTGGAGCAGTACACGACCTCCTTGCCAGGATGCTTGGCGCGCACGGTATCGGCGAGCATCTTAGAGGTAACACCCGGAATGGGCATCTCGCCAGCCGAGAACACATCAATCAGCAGCAGTTTATCGGCATTGGCAAATGCATCGGCAAAGTCGTCGCACAGGGCCTGCAGGCGCGAATAGCGGTGCGGCTGGAACACGACGTCGACGTGCTTGTAGCCCAGCGACGAAGCGGCAGCAAGCGTCGCCTTGATCTCGGTGGGGTGATGGCCGTAATCATCGACCACGGTGATGCCATCGATATCGCCCACGTGGGTAAAGCGACGGCGGACGCCCTCAAAGCTCGAGAGCGCCTTGGCGGCGGCGTCGATGTCAAGGCCCAGGACATGGGCGACGGTGAGCACCGCCGTGGCGTTGAGCATGTTGTGGCGACCGGGATTGCTCTTGATCTCCACAGCGTGCTCAGTGCCGTCCTCAAAGCGAACGATAAAGTCGCTCTGGATGCCCTTGACATCCGGGTGCATGCAGACGATGTCGTTGCTCTCGGCAAAGCCGTAGGAAAGCGCGTGACGGCCCGTCGACTTGGCGAGCTCGACCAGATGCGGGTCCTCACCGCAGACGATGACGGTGCCGTCCTCGCCCACCAGGCTCATGAATTTGGCGAAAGTTGCCTCGATCTCCTCGATACCCGAGTAGTGATCGAGGTGGTCGGCCTCGACGTTGGTCACAATGACCACGTTGGGGTTCAGGAACAGGAAGGAGCTGTCGGACTCGTCGGCCTCGGCGACAAAGTAGTCGCCCGAGCCGTTCTTGCCGTTCGTGTCATAGCCCTCGACGATGCCACCGATCAGGAAGCTCGGATCCAGACCCATGCGGTCGAGCATGGTGGCGCACATCGAAGACGTGGTGGTCTTGCCATGCGTGCCGGCAACAGCGACGGTGGTGTAGCCGTGGCCCAAAGCAGAGAGCATCTTGGCACGGGGCCACACGGGAATACCAAGCTCGCGAGCGCGCACGAGTTCAGGGTTGGACTCCGGAATAGCGGTGGAGACAACAACCACGTCGGGCTTGACCTCGTCGATCGTGGCGGCCTCATGGCCCACATGCACCTTCACACCAGCGCGGGTAAGCTGGCGGATATAACGTGACGTCTTAAGGTCGGAGCCGGTAACGGCATAACCGCGCTCGTGCAGAACGAGGGCGATGCCGCTCATGCCGGCGCCGCCGATACCGATAAAGTGGGCGCTCTTAAACTCGGGCGCGGAGGTTGCAGTCTGGGAATCAGCCATGTGCTCGTGTACTCCTTGCGTAAACACTGCCTGTAACCCGTTAACTGTACCGCACCTACCGCATCAGCGCGAGGGCGACCGACGATATCCCGTCTAACTAACGCAAACCCTCTACCGCATCCGCCAGAAGAGCGGCGGCCCTATCCTGAGCCAGACCACGCGCCGCCTGACGCATGGCGTCGCGCGCCGCCGCGTCATCGACCAGGTGCAGCAGTTCATCGGCAAAGGCAAAACCGTCGATATCGGCATCGGCGCAGAGCACGCCGGCCCCGGCGTCGACCAGATAACGGGCATTGGTGGTTTGGTGGTCGGCCGTCGCATGCGGATACGGCACGAGCACCGAAGGTACGGCGAGCGCAGCGATCTCGGCCACGCTCGATGCGCCCGAACGCGAGAGCACCAAATCGGCAGCAGCCAGCATATCGCCCATGTTGTCGATGTAAGACTGGACGCGGTAACGCTTCGCCTCCTCGGGCGTCAGCGCCAAAGCGCGCTCGGTCTCCTCAAAGCCGTCGGCACCCGTCGAATGCAACACATAGAGGTTCTTGCGCGAAAGCAGCTCGTTTTTGAGCGAAACCACGCGCTCGTTGAGGTGCTGGGCGCCAAGTGAACCGCCAAAGACGAGCAGCAGCGTAGCGTCCTCGGGAACGCCAAGTGCTTTGCGGCCGCGAGCGCGATCGCCCTCGATCACCGAGCGACGTACGGGGTTGCCGGTCATGAGCACGTGGCCAGGGTCACCTTCGCGCTCAAAGACCGAACGCGCTGCCGGCACCGAGATGCACACGCGGGCGGCGTGGGAGTTCATCATCTTGTTGGCCAGGCCCGGAACAGAGTTCTGCTCATGCAGCAGATACGGAACGCCCGCGCCCTTGCACCACCCCAGCAGCGGAACCTCGACATAGGCTCCGAAACCGATGGCAGCGTCGGGCTTGCCGACCTTTGAGAAATGACCAGCGAGCGCACGCTTGGCCTTGTTGACACGCCACAGCGAGGTCAGCGCCGTCCAAGGACGGGAGCGGTCGAAGCCAGTGACCGTAATGGGCACAAAATCAAACCCAGCCTCGGGGACCAGACGACCCTCGAGCTTGCGCGACTGGCCCACGAACACAACGTGGTGGCCACGATCACGCAGCTCTTCGGCCAAGGCGAGCGCGGGGTTGATGTGTCCTGCCGTGCCGCCGGCTGCAATAGCAACGGTCATCTTATCGGTCATGGTAGTCCCTTCGTACACGCGGTCCCTGGTCGTCGGTGCGCAGACGCGCCGACGGGTCCGAGTTCAAATCGATTCGATTATATCCGCCGCCCGCGTTGCGAGGGCTGGGGCGCTGAGGACGACCTTGCGGCGCCGTTCGCTGACGCGGGCGGACTGCCGGCTCGGTCGCAGAGCCATCCAGGACGGTAAAACCGTTACGCGAAGATCGCTCGCCGCGCACGTGGGGCACGCCAGCGGTACTCTCATCCATAACGGCAAAGCTCTCGCGGCGACGGTCGTACTCATCGCGACGGGCGCTCTCGTACGAAACGCGCAGGATCAATCCGGCAAGCATAAGCGACACAATAATCGACGAACCGCCGTAGCTAATAAACGGCAACGGTTTGCCCGTCATGGGAAACACGTTGAGGATGCCCAACGCGTTAATCAAAAACTGCACCGCGAGAATGACCGCGGAGCCAGACGCCATAAGCGCGCCCCGACGATCGGTCGCCTGCTCGGCAATGCGAAACGCCGAATAGATCAGCATCGCAAACACCAAGAAGAACAGCACGGTTCCGACAAAACCGACTTCCTCGCCAATGATGGCCAGGATGTAGTCATTGTGCGCCTCGGGCAGATACGAGTACTTCATGGTTGAGTTGCCGATGCCGCGGCCGAACAGACCGCCCGAGGCAAAGGCCATGATGGCAAGCGTAGCCTGATAGCCGTCACCATACTCGTCGGCCCAAGGGTTCAAGGCAACCTGAATACGCACCATACGGTACGGCTCTGCAACAAGCGCAATCACAATCACGAGAATGCCGAAGATTAGCACGCCGATGATAAATCTGGGGTCGAGACCCGCAAACAACGCCATGCACATGAGGGTCAACAGGATGATCAGGACAGTACCGAAATCGGGCTGGATAAAGATCAGAAAGAGCGAAATGCCCAGGTAGATGCCCATCTTGCGAAGGAATTCGTTGATGTTGCCACCGGGCGAAAAGAAGCGATCAAGCATGATGGCCGAATACGCAATGGCAAATGGCTTTAAAAACTCGGAAGGCTGGAACTGAATACCGGCGATGTTGAGCCAGCGCGTGGCGCCACGGCTGCCGCTGCCCACCAAGAACACCAGAAGCAGTAGCCCTATCATGCCGATAAGGAAGATCCTGAGCACATCCTCCCCAAACCAGCTGTCCGGCAAAACGCGCACGATGGCAATCAGCGCCAGAACACCGACCACGGCAAACGCGGCCTGTCGACCCAGAAAAAACGTCGCCGAGCCATTCTCGTGCAGCGCCTCGACCGAAGACGCCGAGTACACCATCAGCAGGCCAAAGCATACCAAGGTAAACAAGCAGGCCATGAATATCAAACGGGGGCGCATGATACGGGCGGGAACGCCGGCAATATAGCGTTCGCTAAACGACTGCCCACCGTGGCTGGAACGCGGTGTGGTGCGACGTGAGGAAGCACGGTCCGAGTCGGGCCTCCTCATACCTTGTCGGGGGCTCTCCTCTCTCACCGCAACCCCTATTCCATTTGTGATTTCGCTGTAGCGGCAAGCTGAGCCACGTAGTCCTTAAACACGCGGCCGCGCTCCTCATAGCCCGAGAACTCATCGAACGAAGAGCAGGCAGGAGAAAGTAAGATCACATCGCCACGGCTCGAAAGCGAACGGGCAACGTCCACGGCGTCGCGCAGGTCATCCGCCTGGGCGATATCCACATCGCCATCGACATCAGCCTCGTCCATAGCGGCGGTGAAGCGCTCGCGCGCATCGCCAAAGCAGACGACCGAGCGCACGTTGTCCATAACGACGCGCGCGAAATCCGTGAGCGGCGTGCCCTTATCGTGGCCGCCGAGCAGCAAGATCACGTCGTCATCGGGAAATGCCGTCAGTGCCTTCTCGACCGCATCGGTGTTGGTCGCCTTGGAATCGTTGACGTAGCGCACGCCGTCAATCTCGCCACACGGCTCCACGCGGTGCTCGAGCGGCTGGAACGAGGCAAGACCGCGGCAGACACCATCGACATCGGCACCGACTGCCAAGGCAGCCGTGGCGGCGCACAGGGCATTGATAACATTGTGATGGCCCGAGATCTTGAGCGCGGATGTAGCGATGAGCGGGGTCTCGACACCCTTCAGACGCACGATCATCTTGCCATCGCGCACAAAGGCGGCATCCTCGCCCTCAGGCTCGTCAAAGGCAACCTTGCAGATGCGACGACCCGGCGTGTAGATGTACTCATCGAACTCGTGAATGCCGGCGTCTTCGACGTCGACAACCACCAGATCGTCATCGGCCATATTGTCAAACAGTTTGATCTTGGCAAGCGCATAGTTCTTATGGCTCTTATGCCAGCCCAAGTGGTCGGGAGTGATGTTGAGCAGCACCGCCACGCGGGGGTGGAGCTCGGTTGTCGTAGCAATCTGATAGCTCGAGAGCTCAGCCACAAACCACTCGTTGTGGGCTCGGCCGTCAATCTCGTTGACCGGCGGCTCGCCGATGTTGCCGACAGCAACGCTGGCCTCGCCGGCAGCCTTAAGCAGATAATCAGTCAGCGACGTGGTGGTCGTCTTGCCGTTGGTGCCCGTGATGGCAATCCAGTTATCGGGCGACAGGCGATAGGCAAACTCGGGCTCACCCATAATCTGGGCGGCATGCTCGCGCCCGGCCTTAAAGAAGCCCGAGAACTCCGAGATGCCCGGGCACGTCACGCATACGTCATAGGCGCCCTCGACCTGTTCGGTCCCATAGACAAACGACGCACCAGCAGCCTCGAGCGCACGCGTGGCGTCATTGGGCTCAGAGGTGCCACCGCCATAAACGGTAACGGCGCTTACGCGCTCGGGATGTGCCAGCGCCCAGCGGGCAACATCGAGACCGGATTTGCCCTGACCCAAAACGAGCAGGCTAAAGACATCAGCAAGAGGCATGAAAGACCACTATCCCAACTGGAAGAACAGAGCAAGGCCAACGGCACCGAAGGCCGCAGCGATAATCCAAAAACGGATGACGACCTTGGTCTCGGCCCAGCCCTTCTTTTCGAAATGATGATGGATGGGCGCCATAAGGAAGACGCGCTTGTGCGTAAAGTGGAAGTAGACAACCTGAATCATGACCGACAGGGTCTCAACGATAAACAGGCCGCCGATGATGAGGGAGACGACCTCGGTGTTGGTCATGATGGACGTGCAGGCAAACGCGGCGCCCAGGGCAAGCGAGCCGGTATCGCCCATAAAGATGCTCGCCGGATAGCAGTTGAACCACAGAAAGCCCAAGCAGGCACCGGCACACGCGGTGCAGAAGATGGACAGGTTCACGTCTCCGTGCAAAAACGCCATGGCAGCCATGGCGAGCATGGCAATCATAGAGGTGCCGCCAGCAAGACCATCAAGGCCATCGGTCAGGTTCACAGCATTAGAAAGACCGGCGATCATCAGCCAGCAAAAGACAATGTAAAGCCACGGGAACGAAAGGCCGCAGATGGTGGTCGAAAGAACACCGAGGTCAATCGTCAGGCCGCCGGGAAAACGAATCTCGGGGGCGACGCCGCACCAGTTGACGGCGAGCACCGTAAAGGTGACACAGATAATGGTTAGGCCGATCATCTTGGCATGGGGCGTCAGACCGAGCGAGCGCCCATGCGTAACGGAGGTCAGGTCGTCGATCAGGCCCAGCACGCCGGTCGCCAGCGTGGCGAGCAGCACGAGCACGAGCTCGGTGGTGAGCTTGCCCTTCAGCAGGCAGGTCAGCGAAATCGCGACGAGAATGACAACGCCACCCATGGTGGGCGTTCCCTGCTTAACCAAATGACGCTTGGGGCCGTCGGCACGAACCTGCTGGCCGATACCCTCGACCTTGAGCAGCTTGATCCACCACGGCATGAGCAGCAGCGCAATGGCAGCGGCGATGCCAAGCCCCAAAAAAGCCTGATACGTTGGATACGAGGGATTGCCGAACATGGGCTAGCACACACCTTCCACAAAGCGGTCGAGCTCAACAAAGCGGGAACCCTTGACCAGTACAACATCATGTTTTTCAAGCGCGCCGCCCATGCGGTCGAGCACCTGCTGATAATCGGAGAACACCTGGATGCGGTCCTCGTCCATGCCCATCATGCGCGCGGCATCGGCCATAAGCTGGGCCAGCTCACCACCCACGCACGCCAGCATGTCGAGCTTCTTGGCGGCGGCATAGGCGCCCACGAGCTCATGCATGCGAGGAGCCTCATCGCCCATCTCGCCCATCTCGCCCAGGATCGCCATGCGAGACCCCGTGCACGAAAGCGAGCACAGTAGATCGAGGCCAGCAGCCATGGATTCGGCACTGGCGTTATAGGAATCGTCGATGATGCGGGCACCGCTCTTGGCGCGCTTGATCTCCTGGCGGTGACCGGTGATCGTGAGGCCCCTAAAAGCAGCATCGATCTGCTCGGGCGTCACGCCCAGGCGATAGGAAACCGCGGCGGCCTTAACGGCATTAGGAACGGACTGCACGCCGGGGATGGCAAGCATGGTATCGATCGTCTCACCCTGGCCAAAATCGAGCGTAAAGACCGGACGTCCTTCGTCATCAATACGAATGTCGCGGGCGCGGACCTCATCGTCGTCCGAGACGCCGGCCAGCATAACGTCGATACCAGCAGGCTGGGCGAACGTATCGCGAATGAACGGCGTAAAGTCGTCCTCGCCACCCAAAACCAGCAGCGGCAAATAGTCACCGGCGGCGCACATACCCTGGACAATCTCGGACTTGGCGCGGGCGATGTTCTCGCGGCTGCCCAAAATACCGATATGAGAGGTGCCGATCTTGCTCACGATGGCAAGGTTGGGATTGGCGGACTGGGAAAGGCGCTCGATCTCGTGGAAATGGTTCATGCCCATCTCGAGCACCAGGACCTCGGTATCGGCCGGAGCGGAAAGCACCGTGAGCGGCATGCCGATCAGGTTATTGAAATTGCCTTTGGTGGCCCAGACACGATAGCGCTTGGCGAGCACAGCGGCGAGCACGTCCTTGGTCGTCGTCTTGCCGATGGAACCGGTAATGCCAACGACCAGGCAGCCAAGCTCCAGGCGATACGCGTGCGCCAAACGCAGCAGAAACTCCTCGGGATCATCGGTCAGCAGGATGGCGCATCCTTTGTCCTGCGCCAGCGAGACCAGCTCGGCCTCGGGCTCACGCGTCATCACGACGGCGCCGGCACCCGACTGGACGGCACGGGAAGCAAAATCATTGCCGTCGACGTTTTCACCGGGAAAGGCGACGAAAATCGTCCCTTCCTCGACCTGGCGCGAGTCGATAACGCACCCGCGGCATACCCGATCGGCTTCTCCCGTCACGGTTCGGGCCCCTGTTGCGGCCGCGAGGTTGTTGACGGCGATCTCTATCATTGCAGCTCCCCTGTAAACCTAATAATGCTATCGGCGTATTGTATCCCAGCGCCGCACATGCGTGGTGCAGGGCATGTGAACACCCTCATATGGGACAACAAACCACGCCCCAAAGATTGTAACCCCCTACTTCGTGTGCGGGATACCCAGCACGTCGAGCGCGTTGGCCATAATGGACTGGAACGGCACCGCAGCGGCATCTGAGCCGCTCGGCGTTCCGTCGAGCGTGATATAGCACAGCACCTTGGGCGATTGTGCCGGTGCAAAGCCCATAAAGGACGACATGTAGTTCTCCTTGAGGTAGCCGCCGTTCTCGTCGGCACGTTCGGCCGTACCGGTCTTACCCGCCACGTCATAGCCGTCAACCGCGCCGCCAACGCCCGTTCCCTCGGACACGACCGTCTGCATGCACGATGTCACCTGGGATGCGGCGTCCTCCGAAATCGCGCGCTCGCCTTCGCCCCAGTCCTTCTCGTCGCCTTTGCTGGACTTATAGAAGTGCGGTGTCATCATCACGCCGCCGTTGGCGATGCCGCCCACGGCACGTGCGATCTCAATCGGCGAGACGGACAGTGCCTGTCCAAAGCTCATCGAGCCCAGCGTGGCGCCGTCATACTGGTCACGCTCCTTGACGATACCCAGGCTCTCTCCCGGAAAATCGACACCCGAGCTGTGACCGATGCCCCACTTGTCCACATAGGCGGCAAAGTCGTCGGCACCGATCTTGCGCCCCACCAGGACAAAGCCCACGTTGGACGAACGGCGCATCATCTCGCGCACATCCATGGTCATGGCATAGTCGCGCTTGTCGGCATCGGTGACGGTATCGTCGCCCACCTTGATGCTCGCCGGCACCTCAAACGACGTACTCGATCGCACGACGCCCAAGTCGAAGCCGGCGCCCGCCACGAGCGTCTTAAAGACTGAGCCGGGCTCGTAGGCATCGGTGACCAGGCGCAGGTTCATATCCTCGGTCTTGGCGTTTTCCAGATCGGTCTGGTCGTAAGTCGGATACGAGCAGGCTGCCAAGATCTCGCCTGTCGTAGGATCGGTGACCAGCGCCGAGCCGTTCTTGGCCTTTGTCTTCTCGACAGCCTCTGCCAGGGCATCCTCGGCCGCACGCTGGATATTGACGTCGAGCGTCGTCACGATATCAACGCCGTCGACCGCGGCCACCTTTTTATAGGCACCGCCCGCGATATAGCTGCCGTCCCTCGCGCGCTCGCGTACGAGAGAACCGTTCGTGCCGGTCAGAAGCTTGTTGTATTGCTTTTCGAGACCCGTCAAGCCGTCGTTGTCCACATTCACTACACCCAGCACCTGCGATGCCAGGTTGCCGTATGGATATACGCGCTTCATGGCCTGCTCAAAAAGCACGCCGGGCAGGTTCTTCTTCTCCAGCGCCGCAACATCGTCTTCGTCCACCTGGCGCTTGATATACACCCAGGTTCCATCGGACTCAACGAGCTTGCGGCAGGTCTTTTTATCGATTCCAGTTGCCTTGACCAGCGCTGACACCGTCTTGTCAACATCCTCGACAAGCTGCGGATTCACGGCGATGTTGCGACATTCGACCGACGATGCCAACACGTTGCCGTTGCGGTCGTAGATGGTGCCGCGTTTGGCATAGAGGGTCTGCGCAAGCAGGCGGCGCGCATCGGCACGCTCCCGCAGTTTATCGGCTTCGGCAATTTGATAGTCGGCAAGGCGAAAGACGCCCAAGCCCAAGCCAAGCCCGATGAAGCCCATGACGGCTTTGCGGCGAGGCAGAGGTGCGCCTGTGAGCCATTCGGTCGACGAACTCTTGCGCGACCTGGTGTTATGCACTTGAGGGCCGCCCGAGCCGCGAAGTCGCGACGCCGGGTCGTTGCCACGGGACTGCCCGGCGTTGTAAGATTGCCGACCCGTTCCTTGATAACCAGAACGTCCCCGCGACGAGGGACGTCCAGAACCGCGGCCCCCATCGGAACCGCGGCGATAGTCATTTGTCATACTCAGCTACCGTCTTGCTACTGAGCGGTCGCGGTCGCGTTGGCGCCCGCGGCTGCATCCTGCGAAAAGTCAAGTGTAACGCTCTCGCTGGGCTCCACCATGCCATAAGCGCCCGCAAGGTCGCGAATGCGCGTGTCGGCGCCATAGACCGAATGCATGACCTCCAGGTCGGAGCTCTCATCGGTCGCCTTTTCGAGCGTGCTGGTAAGCTCGGCGTTGCTGTTGAGCACCTGGGCCGTAACGCCGGCGAGCGCCACGCGGGCGACGCCAATCGTCATGAAGATAGCCGCAATGATGCAAAACGTTTTAAGAACGCTCATGAAAACCGGGCTTACCGCCTGGTTTGCCTGACGGCCCGCGCCCGTGTAGACATCAAAGCGCGGCGCGCGCTGCTCACGGGGAGCAACGGGGGCCTGCGGCGTCTCACGATAGGCGGGCATGGCGTTCATATCATAGGCGAGTGCTGCGCTTGAAGTGTTGTAGCCCATGATATGCCGCCTCCCATCCCGAGTACGTTGGTAGTGTGTTTAAGCTTCGTTTATGGTGCGAGCGGGAGGTCCAATATCGCGCGGTCGCGCCTACAGACGCTGCGCCACGCGGATTTTGGCTGATCTCGCCCGGGGGTTGCGCTCAACCTCATCAGGCTGGGCAACCAAGGGTTTGCGGGTGATGACCTTGAGTATCGGCACGTTGCCGCACACGCACACCGGAATCTCCGGCGGACACGTGCACCCCTGGCTCATCTCCTTAAAGTGGTTCTTTACGATACGGTCCTCGAGCGAGTGATACGAGATGACGCAGATACGTCCGCCCGGGTTGAGCCACCTGGTGGCGGCATCAAGCCCTCGTTCGAGCACATCGAGCTCGTGATTGACCTCGATACGAATGGCCTGGAAACTTTTCTTGGCCGGGTGTCCGCCATGCCGACGAGCGGCAGCCGGGATACCCGCCTTGATGATCTCGACAAATTGGCCGGTGGTTTCGATCGGTTCTTGCTCGCGGCGGCGCACGATCTCGCGCGCGATCTGCGAGGCGAACTTCTCTTCGCCGTAGACGCGTAGAATCCGGGCGAGGTCGTGTTCGTTATAGGTGTTGATGACCTCAGCTGCGTTTAAGGTGTTATTACCCGGATCCATCCGCATGTCCAATGGGGCGTCCTCGTTATACGAAAAGCCCCTGCCAGGGATATCGAGTTGCGGCGACGAAACGCCCAAATCGAACAGGAAGCCATCGACCCCGGGCACCTCGGCCGAGCAAAGTAGCTCGTCCAAGTCGCCGAAGTTGCCCTTCAGCAGCTGGTGCGGAACGCCGGGAACCTCGCGGTCCAGACGGGCGCCAGCGGCCTCGAGGGCCATGTCGTCCTGATCGACGCCGAGCAAAAGGCCCGTCTCCCCCACCTGCGCGGCCATCTTTACCGAATGGCCGGCACCGCCAAGGGTGCAATCGCAGACAACGGAGCCGCTCTTTAGCCGCAGCGACTCAAGCACTTCGCCGAGCATGACAGGTTCATGCCGATATTCTTGTGTCAAGATCCCACGCTCCATCCGTTACCCGTGCCTTGCCCTTACGAGAAGAAGAGGTCCAGCAGGGCCTCATCGTCATCGTCCTCATCGGCCGCGGCGCGATCCCAAACCTCAAGGTGGTCGTAGTTGCCCACAACCGTGACCTCGCGGTCGAGGTTCGCCTGCTTGCGGAGAGACTCGGAAAGACCGATACGACCGGCGCTGTCCACGTCCATCGACGTGGTGCGCTTGTTGATCGCCCTCATGAGCTTCTGGTCATTAATGTCACGCGGGTTAAAACCCTCGTGGCCCTCACGACCCGCGAAGAGTCCTTCGACCCACTTATCGAAGGCCTCGGCAGAGAACACGTACAGAGCATCGACATCCAGGGCTTTGAACACGCGAACGTGCTCTCCAAGCTCCTCGCGAAGGGGTGCAGGCAGGGACAGACGACCTTTTGCATCGAGATTGCGCTCGTATGCACCCGTCATTCCCATGTGCGCCCTCCCCTCGGTTACTCAGATGGCACGTACGCGGGGAACCACCCCGCCTGTCGACGTCATTAATAATATGGGGAACCGCCCCATTTTTCAACATCTTTCCCCACCCCTTCCCCCACCCCACCCCACCACTCCACCCCCTATATGTTGCAAAACACCCCCGAGCATATGTTCGAAAACACAATATGTTGTGTTTACAGCAACGGCGGGATGCCACCTGTGGCACCCCGCCGTTCAACCTCAACCTTCAAGTTGACCTTGAGGCGATTTTGCGTCCCTTTATATGCCGTTCACATCGCCCCCAAACTCCCCCACCCAAGGCACGTGCGGCCCACCACCGCGATGCCAAGTGGCGAAAAATGGGACGGGCCCCAGATTGCCCATGCGCGCGCAAAAGCACGCCGTGGCAATCTGGGGCCCGTCCCCAAATACCTATAAATTTGCAGGTCAGCGATGAGTTAACGATGCGCCAGCGGGTGCGCCGCCAGATAGACCTCGGTCAGTTGCGTACGATCGACATGCGTGTAGACCTGCGTGGTCGATATATCGGCATGTCCCAAGATCTCCTGTAGCACACGGAGGTCTGCGCCGCCCGCAAGCATATGGGTAGCAAAGGAGTGACGCAGCGTGTGGGGATGGAGTCCCACCAGCCCCACCTGGCGCCCGTAGCGCTCACAGATGGCATGGATGCCCTGGCGCGACAGACGGCGGCCGTTCTTATTTAAAAAGACCGCCGAGGTCTCGGTTCCGCGGGCATGGGCCGCCAAGCGAGAACGCCCCTCAGTTACATAGAGCATCAGAGCTCGCGCCGCGCTTCCCACCAGCGGGGACAGGCGTTCCTTTGAGCCCTTACCGCGAACGAGCACAAAACCATCGTCGATATGGATATCGCCCACATCGAGCCCCACCAACTCGCTCACACGCAAACCGCATCCGTAGAGCACTTCCAAGATGGCATGGTCGCGCAAGCCCATCTCGCCCTCGGGGAAGTCTTGATCGAGCAGCGCCGAGACATCCTCCACCGATAGATACTCCGGCAAACGCTCAGTCTTTTTAGGCAGGCGCAACGCCGTCGTTGGATTTTGGGCCACAGCCCCATCGCGCACCAAAAAGGCATGCAGGCCCTTTACGACCGCAAGCGCACGCTCCACCGAGGCATCGGAATAGCCCCCATCGCGACGGTCGGCGACAAAGCCCTCCACGACCTGACGAGTCACCTCTTCAAAAGACACAATACCCGCCCGCTCCAGATAGGCGCAGTACGTCGTCAGGTCACGACGATAGGCCGCAATCGTGTTGCGCGCCAAACCCCGCTCGACCGCGAGGTAATCGAGATACTCCCCCGCCGCCACGGCGAGCGACGAGGGAGTAGCTTCGGTATGTTCCTTATTCGACGGCACCCTTAGTCCGTAGCAAGGTTCATGGGCGTCACCTGCAGACGGTCGACACCCTCGTGCTGGCCGATCGAAGCGCGCACGAACTCGCGGAACAGCGGCTGCGGGTTGGTCGGGCGGCTCTTGAACTCGGGATGAGCCTGGGTTGCCACATACCACGGATGCACGTCGCGCGGCAGCTCGACCATCTCGACCAGGCGCTCGTCGGGCGACAGGCCCGAGATAACCAAACCGGCGTCCTCGAGCTGGTCGCGGAAGGCGTTGTTGAACTCAAAGCGATGACGGTGACGCTCGTAGACGAGCTCCTCGCCATATGCCTCGCGAGCGAGGGTATCGGCGGCGAGCTTGCATGGATAGGCGCCCAGGCGCATGGTGCCGCCCTTCTCGGTCACGTCCTCCTGCGAGCTCATCAGATCGATGACACTATACGGGCCATCCGGATCGAACTCGGAGGAGCTGGCGCCGGCAAGGCCGACGACGTTGCGCGCAAATTCGCACACGGCCACCTGCATACCCAGGCAAATGCCCAGATACGGAATCTTGTGCTCACGGGCAAACTCGGCCGCGAGGATCTTGCCCTCCAGGGCGCGCTTGCCAAAGCCGCCGGGGACCAGGATGCCCGAGGCGTCGCCCAAAACCTCGGAGACATTCTGCTCGTCGAGGCTCTCGCCGTCGACCAGCTGGACGTCCACATGGCGATCGTAGAAGACGCCCGCATGGTGCAGGGCCTCGATAACCGACAGGTACGCATCGGGCAGCTGCGTGTACTTACCCACGACGGCAATCTTCACCTTGTCGGCGTGATGGTTGGCGTGATTCTGTTTGCGCAGGAACTCGTTCCACTCGCTCATGTCGCGCTCACGCGGGTCCAGACCCAGGCGCTCGCAAATGCGCAGGTCAAAGTCCTGCTCGGCAAGCAGCTGCGGAACATCGTAAATGCTCGCGCAGTCCTCGTTGGTAAAGACACAATCGGTGTCAACGTCGCAGAAGCTTGCGATCTTTCCGCGGATAGCGTCATCGATATGGTGGTCGGAGCGCAGCACGATGATATCGGGCTGGATGCCAAAGCTGCGGAGCTCCTTGACGGAATGCTGCGTGGGCTTGGTCTTGACCTCGTGGGCGGCGGCGATATAGGGAACGAGCGACACGTGGATGTAGCAGACGTTCTCGGGGCCGGCCTCCTTGCGGTACTGACGGATGGCCTCGACAAACGGTTGGGACTCGATGTCACCGATCGTGCCGCCCAGCTCGGTGATGACTACATCGGAGCCGGTCTGCTCCTCAATGCGGCGGAACTTGTCCTTAATGGCATTGGTGACGTGGGGAATCACCTGCACGGTACCGCCCAAAAAGTCGCCGCGACGCTCGCGGGCGATCAAGCTCTTATAGATGGCGCCGGTCGTAAAGTTGGAATCGCGGGTCAGGTTCTCATCAATAAAGCGCTCGTAATGACCCAGGTCCAGGTCGGACTCGTAACCATCCTCGGTAACGAAGACCTCACCATGCTGGAAGGGGCTCATGGTACCGGGGTCGACGTTCAGATACGGGTCGGCCTTCTGCATCGTTACTTTGTAGCCACGCGACTTGAGCAGACGGCCCAGCGAGGCCGCGGTAATACCCTTGCCCAGGGACGAAACCACGCCACCGGTTACGAACACATGCTTGGTCATATTGAGTTACCTGCGCTTCCCGTAGAAGTTGTCCATACACATCTTACGGGTCTTCATTGTAATACTCGCGCCGCGGACCGTTCGCAATTTTTCTCGCGTGCGATTGCATTTCTCAATCTTGAAACAAAACGCCGCCCGGTTTCCCAGGCGGCGTCGCTATGGCAAGGGTTACATGCTGCTATCGATCAGCAACCTCGTCCTCAAGCATTTCTTGAACGAGCATGCCGGTACGGACGCCCTCAAGATACCACTCGCCACGTTCGGTGAGGCAAATGCCATTTGCAAGCTGACCGCCGTCGTCGCTATAACGCGAGACGACATCAATCATGCCTTCGGAATCCAAGCGATCGATTGCAGCGCGGGCACGATACGGCGAAACCCCCACGCGCTCGGCAAGCGTTTTGCGCGAGAAACCATACGGCCCGCCATTGTCTTTGGTTTGCTGGTCGATCTCCATCAACACCAGCACCTCGACACGCTTCATATCGTTGACACTCGCACGACCCTTGCCCGCCATAGCAGCCTCCTCAAACCGAGCACGAGCATCTAACGCGCCGTGCGCGACCGACACACCTCACGATGGCAGGTAATATCCATCATGCGGCATCCCGCTAAGGATGAAACAGTTACGGTTATTGTATACCGCTCAAAATGTTTCTAGGCAGGTAAACAGCTATTTTTCGCCGAAATAGGCGCTTTATTGATCAAAAAGCCGTACCGGGCGCTAACCCGATACGGCCAAAATGCAATGCAATTACCGCGGTGCTTCAAACTTAGCGATGGAAGAAACCACGGCGCTCAAACTTGGGCTCGCAGCACACGTTGATACCAAGTTTGCGCAGTACCGTCTCGTCCGTCGGCGAGATAATCACGCTAAAGAAGGCATCGCAACCGCGCAGCTGCTCCAGGCCCGAAAGGACGCGAGCGGCCGTCTCACTCGTGGCCGAGGTGATCGACAGCGCCATAAGCGTCTCGTCGGTGTGGAGGCGCGGGTTTTTACTGCCCAGGAAATGCGTCTTGAGCTTGCTGATGGGCTCGATCGCCTCATCGCTAATGACCTCGAGCTCAAGGTCGACGCCCGAGACATGCTTAAGTGCATTCATGATGAGCGAGCTCGCGGCGCCCAGGCGCGTGGAAGTCTTGCCGGTCACCACGGAGCCATCGGGCATGACCATGGCACCCACGGGACCACCCGTCAGCTGCTCCCTGGTGAGGGCCGCCGAGCGCGCCGGTGAGTAGTTCTTATCGATGCCGGCTTTCTTCATAATAATCTTGAGACGGTCGACTTGCTCATCGCCCACGCCGGTACGGCGCACATTTTCGACCGCGGTAAAGTAGCGGCGGACGATCTCCATCTTGGAAGCGTCGCGGCAGGCATCGTCATCGGTGATGGCAAAGCCGACCATATTGACGCCCATGTCCGTAGGGCTCTGGTAGGGGCTCTTGCCCAGGATCTTTTCCATCAGGGCACGGACTACCGGGAAGGCCTCGACGTCGCGGTTGTAGTTGACCGTGGTCTTGTTGTAGGCCTCAAGGTGGAACGAATCGATGATATTGGCGTCGTCGAGGTCAGCCGTGGCGGCCTCGTAGGCAATATTGACCGGATGCGTCAGAGGAAGATTCCAGACAGGGAAGGTCTCGAACTTGGCATAGCCGGCGGCCGTGCCATGCTTGTGCTCGTGATAGAGCTGAGACAGGCAGGTGGCAAGCTTGCCCGAGCCCGGACCGGGGGCAGTGACCACGACGAGCGGTCGGGTGGTCTCGACAAACTCGTTCTTGCCGTAGCCATCGTCGGACACGATCAGATCGACATCGTGCGGATACCCCTCGATGGGATAGTGCAGCTTGGCGGGAATACCGAGCGCGTTCAGGCGGTTGCGGAACACATCGGCAGCAGGCTGGCCGGCGTACTGGGTGATGACCACAGCCGCGACAGCAAAGCCGTTGCCGCGGAACAGGTCAACCAGGCGCAGCACATCCTCGTCATAGGTAATGCCGAGGTCACCACGAGCCTTGTTTTTCTCGATGTGGTTCGCGTTGATCGCGATGATAACCTCGACATCGTCGGCGATGCTCTTGAGCATGCGGAACTTGCTGTCCGGTTCAAAACCCGGCAGCACGCGGCTCGCATGATAGTCATCGAACAGCTTACCGCCAAACTCCAAATAGAGCTTGCCACCAAACTGCGAGATGCGCTCCTTAATGTGAGCAGCCTGCAGCTCGATATACTTCGCGTTGTCGAAACCCTGGCGCATATATGGCTCCCGTCCCGTTTCCATTTAATGTTCTAGGCGATTATAACGGAGC
>CAVEET010000127.1:0-3650 GCA_963614835.1 Bulleidia sp.
AGTCGGTCAACCTGGGCAACACCAAGCCCAAGGACGAGAAGCGTCCCGATGCGCGTCAGGTCTCTCGTCAGATCTTCCTGACCGCGGCCGAGGAAGCCGATGTGCGCGAGATGCTGGATCGTGGCGTTGAGGTCGAGATTCGACCCCTGGCCGATGACCCCAAGGTTGACTGCGCCAGCGTGCTCTAGGCGTTCAATTTCGAAGAGTCTGAGCTCTTCGTAGTTTCCTATTAGGAAAGGGGGATATATGCTTACCCAAGCAATCCTCATCGGACTTATCGCCGCATTTGGTAAGTTCGACTGCCAGCTCGGTACGCTCTATGCGTTCCGCCCCATCGTCCTGTGCCCGCTCGTGGGCCTGGTGCTGGGGGACCTGCAGTCCGGCCTCGCGATCGGCGCCAGCCTGGAGCTGCTGTTCATGGGCTCGATCTCCATCGGCGCCTACGTGCCGCCTGATGAGACGATCGGCGGCGTGCTCGCCTGCGCCTTCGCTATCCAGCTGGGCCAGAGCACCGAGGCAGCCATCGCGCTTGCCATGCCCATCGCCACGCTGTGCCTTGCCATCAAGAACATCCTCAACGCCGCCCTGCCGATCCTGGTTGACCGCGCTGATGTCTTCTCCGGCCAGGGCAACCTTAAGGGTGTCTATGCGATGCACTTCCTGATCGGTTTGACCGGTATCATCATGGCGTTCCTGCTGTGCTCGCTGTCGTTCTATCTGGGTGCTGACGCCATCCAGGGCGTGCTCGACTTTATCCCCGACTTTGTCCTTGCTGGCTTTGGCGTTGCCGCCAACATCCTGCCTGCCATGGGCTTCGCCATGCTCGGCCGCCTGGTGCTCACCAAGCAGCTCGTGCCCTTCTACTTCCTGGGCTTCCTGCTGTGCTCCTACGCCAACGTGCCCGTCCTGGGCGTCGCCCTGATCGCCATCATCATCGGCATCGACAAGTTCGACCTGCTCGGCCTGGGCGGAGCCCAGCCCCAGCTCTCCGCGGAAGGGGATGAGGACGATGACTTCTAGTCCCGAGAACAAGATCACGCGCTCCGACCTCATCAAGAGCGCCGTCAACGCCGGCGCCCTGGGCATGGAGTTCTCCTGGACCTACTACAAGCAGATGAACATCGCCTTCTGCCTGATGGTCGCCAACATGCTCAAGAAGATCTACGCCGGCCGCCCCGACGACTACGCCGAGGCCCTGCACCGCCACTGCGCGTTCTTCAACATCACCGTCCAGTTCGCCCCGTTCGTCGGCGGCATCGCGATGGCCATGGAGGAGAAGGTCGCCCGCGGCGAGATCGAGCCGGAGAGCGTCAACGACGTCAAGGCCGCCCTCATGGGCCCGCTGTCGGGCATCGGCGACTCCATCTTCCTGTCGACGCTGCGCGTGGTCGCCGCCGCGGTGGGCATCAGCCTGTGCCAGGCCGGCAACCCCTTCGGCCCCATCGCCTTCCTGCTCATCTACAACGTCCCCGGCTTCGCGCTGCGCATCTGGGGCGCCGTCAAGGGCTACGAGCTGGGCGTGGGCTTCCTGGACGAGGCCCAGAGGACCGGCCTCATGCAGAAGATCATGACCTGCGTGGGAATCGTGGGCGTCATGGTCGTGGGCGCCATGTGCAAGGACATGTTCTGGGCCAGCATCCCGGTGGCCATCGGCTCGGGCGACGACGCCCAGACCCTCCAGGACATCCTGGACGGCATCATGCCCGGCATGCTCGGCATGATCGCCTTCTGGCTGTACTACTGGCTGCTGTCCAAGAAGATCAACCCCATGGTGCTGATCGTGGCCACCATGGTCGTGGGCATCATCGGCGCGTTCTTCGGCGTGCTGGCGTAAGGGCCCGACCTATTATCTGCCCCCAAGGGAAACGGCGACCCGTTGTGGTCGCCGTTTTTTATTACCGAAAGCTAGTTGGAGGTGCTTCGTGATTCGATCTGACAATCCACCCGATAATGGCGTGAGCGGGGCGATGTATCTATTTGGCACGGCGCTCTTGTGGAGTTTTATCGGCATCCTCGTTCGCGCCAATTCGCAGTCAGCTCTTTTGATTGGTGCCGTTACGGCAATATTTATGGCGCTCTTTATCCTGCTCGTTGGCAGGCCCGTCCTCCGCGTCAGCCGTCTTATTGTCCTTGTGGCCGTCTGCAACTTCGTGACGGGCACCACGTTTAACTTTGCCAACCAGCTCACGACGGTCGGCAACGCGATCGTTCTGCAGTACACCTCGATGATTTTCGTTATCGTGTATCAATCGCTCGCAACTCGCACGTTGCCCTCGCCTGCGAAGATTGCCTCCGTGGTGGTTGCTTTTACGGGTATGGGACTTTTCTTTTTAGGTGATTTGAGCGCCGAGGGCATGCTCGGCAACCTGCTTGCCGTCATTTCGGGAGCCACCTTTGGGCTGTGTTTCTTTTTGAACTCTCGCCCCGATGCGTCGCCCATGGTGTCCTCGCTCATCTCCTGCGGTATCTCGATGCTGCCGATCGTCTATTTTGCCGGCGCCCTAGACTCCGTGAGGCCATTTGAGTGGGGGCTTATGCTGGTGCATGGCCTTTTTTGCAGTGGCCTTGCGAGCGTGCTGTATGCCAAGGGGATCGCGCGAACCAACGCGTTTGCGGCCAACTTGGTTTGCATGAGCGAGGTCGTGCTCGCTCCCTGCTGGTCGGCGCTCTTCTTTGGCGAGGTCTTTAGCTGGAACGAGTTCTTGGGCGCGGCGATGATCGTTTTGGTGATTGTGGCCAACTTGGCATCCGATGCTTTTGGCGACGGCTTTCTGGTGGCGCTTGTCCGCCATCGAAACAAAGAGCGTGCCTAATGGGATGCGCCTGGCGTTTACGGTAAAAAACACCCCGCTGAGCGACTGGTATTAAATAAGGCGAACCTGCATACCTATAATTGGTATCAAATCATTTGTGCCTGGTATGGGTGTTAGCAGCACGCCAGGTGCGGTTCGGACCGTGTGGTCAAACTCCCGGATTGATATCAATAACGCGCGCGACGGGAGTGACGACGGTTCGAGATTCCTTATTGGGAGGAACTATGCTTGTCCAAGCAATCCTCGTCGGCTTAGTCGGAGCTTTTGGATGTCTCGACTACCAGCTCGGCACCCTCTACGCATTCCGTCCCATCGTCCTGTGCCCGCTCGTGGGCCTGGTGCTGGGGGACCTGCAGACTGGCCTTGCCGTTGGCGCCAGTCTGGAGTTGCTGTTCATGGGCTCGATCTCCATCGGCGCCTACGTACCGCCTAACGAAACCGTCGGCGGCGTGCTCGCTTGCGCCTTCGCCATTCAGCTCGGTCAGGGTACCGAGACGGCCATCGCGCTCGCCATGCCCATCGCCGTCCTTGCGCTGACGATCGGCAACATTACCAATGCCTTGTTCCCTGTGTTTGTCGATATGGCAGACAAGTTCGCCCTCAAGGGAAATCTCAAAGGCATTTACGCCGTCCATTGGGGAATTGGAATCTGGGGCTGCGTCGAGTACTTCCTGCTGTGCGGCGGCGCCTTCTATTTGGGTTCCGACGCCATCCAGGGCCTGCTCGACTTCATCCCGCCCTTCATCATCGACGGTTGCGGCGTTGCCGCCAACATCCTGCCGGCCATGGGCTTCGCCATGCTCGGCCGCCTGGTGCTCACCAAGCAGCTCGTGCCCT
>CAVEET010000128.1:0-18815 GCA_963614835.1 Bulleidia sp.
TTGGGGTAGAGGATGGCGCTGATGGCCTCGGCCTCGGCGCGCTCGGCGTCGGCCAGGGCGTAGTCGCCGCGGTTGAAGGCCTCAAGGTCAAAGTGCTCCTCGACCGGCTCGGCGGCCCAGACGCGCAGCTTGTTGACGGTCTCGCCGGCATAGCCCACAACGGGGATGTCGTAGGGGACGGCCAGGATGTCCTGCGTGTCCACCGTGCGGTAGAACGTGCGGCCGTTCTCCTCATAGCCCTCAACGTGGCCACCAAACTTAATGGTCACGGCCTTGTCCTGACGACGGACCTCCCAGGGATAGCCGTGGGTGAGCCACTCGTCGGTGGCCTCTACCTGGCTGCCGTTGACGATCTCCTGCTTAAAGAGGCCGTAGCGGTAGCGCATACCGTTGCCGTAGCCGGCAATGCCCTCGGCTGCCATGGAATCCAGGAAGCATGCAGCCAGGCGGCCCAGGCCACCGTTGCCCAGCGCCGGATCGGGCTCCTGGTTCTCGATGACGGACAGATCAAAGCCCATGTCATCGAGCGCCTCGGCGACCATGTCGCGCACGCCAAAGTTGAGCAGATAGTTGTCGAGCAGGCGGCCGATCAAAAACTCGATCGAGAAGTAGTACACGCGCTTCTTGCCCTCAGCGGTGACGCGGGCGTCGCTCTTGGTAGCAACGGTGCGTGCCTTCTCGGCCACGAGCTTGGCCAGGGCGTTAAAGCGGTCAAGGTCGCTGGCGGCCTCGATGCTCTTGCCGCTGATGCTCATGACGGCATCGCGATAGAGCTCGGTAAACTCCTGCTTGTTGTCGAAGATCTTATTCATACGTTCCTTTCCCCCGGGGATGTTTCTCCCGGAACGGTTATGACTTGTATCCTACGCCCCCGCGGGGCGGGTAATTAGAGTGGTAACGCCTTTGTTACGCTTTCTTGGCAGGAGCCTTAACAGCAGCTGCCTTGGCCTTGGGAGCAGCCTTTTTGGTGGCTGCCTTCTTGGCCGTGGCGGACTTGGCCGAAGCCTTGGCAGCCTTCGCCTTGGCCGGAGCCTTCTTAGCAGCCGCGGGCTTGGGCTTTACCGAGGACGTGCGCTTGCGCGTCGCCTTCTTGGGTTCCTCGACCACGGGCGGCTTGTAGCTGCTGGGACCGCGGCGCTTGAGTACCACGCCTGCCAGGCCGGGCACCTTAATCTCGATGGAGTCCATCTGCCCGTTCCAGGGATAGGGCTCGCTCGAGCAGGTGTAAGGCTCTTCGCCGGCATAGCCGCTTCCGCCAAACTCGGGACGGTCGGAATCGAAGATGACCTCCCAGTCACCCTCGCGCGGTACGCCCACGCGAAAGCTCGCGTAGCTCGCCGGGTCAAAGTTGATCAGGATCACCAGATCGTCATCGATGTTCTCGCCCTGACGCACAAAGCTCACGATGGACTGCTTGGAGTTGTCCGCGTCGATCCAGGTAAAGCCGTCGTCGGTGTAGCCGCGCTCGTACAGGGCGGGCTCGGCGGTGTACAGGTGGTTGAGCGCTTTGATAAACGCCTGATGATGACGGTGCGTCTCGTACTCCTCGGTCAGGAACCACTGGATGGACTCGTAGTAGCGCCACTCAATAAACTGGCCGATCTCGTTGCCCATAAAGTTGAGCTTGGCACCGGGGTGCGTCATCTGGTAGAAAGCCAGCGTGCGCAGGCCGGCAAACTGGCGCCACCAGTCGCCCGGCATGCGGCCGATCAGCGAGCACTTGCCGTGCACGACCTCGTCGTGGCTCAGCGGGCAAATAAAGTTCTCGGTAAAGGCGTACATGATGGAGAACGTGAGCAGCCCGTGGTTGCCGGGACGCCACGGAAAATCGGTCTGCATGTAGTGCAGGGTGTCATTCATCCAGCCCATGTCCCACTTGTAGTGGAAGCCCAGGCCGCCATCCTGCGGCGGATAGGTCACGAGCGGCCACGCGGTGGACTCCTCGGCCATCATCATCACGTCGGGGAAGTGGGCCTCCACGGCGCAGTTGACCTGACGGATAAACGCGCTGGCGTCCAGGTCCTCCTCGGTACCGTACTTGTTGAACTTCTTTTGGCCCGGATCGTCGATGCCAAAGTTGAGGTACAGCATGCTGGACACGCCGTCCATGCGAATGCCGTCAACGTGGAAGTTCTCGAGCCAATACAGCACGTTGGAGACCAGGAAGGAGCGGACCTCGCCGCGGGCGAAGTCAAACTTGTGCGTGCCCCAGTTGGGGTGAATCTCGTGCTCAAACAGCATGTGGCCGTTAAAGGTAGCAAGTCCGTGGGAGTCGGCGCAAAAACCGCCGGGCACCCAGTCCATGATCACGCCGATGCCCGCCTCGTGGCACGCATCGATAAAGTGCATGAGCTGCTGCGGGTTGCCGTAGCGCGATGTGGCGGCATAGTAGCCGGTCGTCTGGTAGCCCCAGGAGCCGTCGAAGGGATGCTCCATAAGCGGCATGACCTCGATATGCGTATAGCCCATGTCGTGCACGTAGTCCACGAGCTCCACCGACAGGTCGTCGTAGGTGTAGAACTCGCCGCGCTGCGCGGGGAAGGGGTCCATGGGACCGGGGTAGTTGCCGTACTCGTCGGGCTCGCCCTGCGGCGCGTCGCCGTGGCGCTTCCACGAGCCAATATGCACCTCGTAGATGTTAAGCGGCTGCGACATATGGTTGTGGCCGGCGCGGCGCTTGAGCCACGCGGCATCGTTCCACTTGTAGCCATCGAGGGTCCACAGCACGCTGGCGGTACCCGGAGGGCACTCGGCCTTAAAGGCGTATGGATCGGCCTTGTAGAGCTTTTCGCCCTCGTTGGTCTCGATGAGATATTTATAGAGCTGGCCTTGCTCGGCGCCAGGAATAAAGCCTTCCCAAATAGAGCTCGTATGCACGGGCACGAGCGGGTTGGCTTGTTCATCCCAGTCGTTAAATTCGCCAATGACATGGACACTCTTTACGTCGGGCGCCCAAACGCAAAAACGCCAGCCGCGCGTGCGCTGCTGCGTGTCGGGATGCGCGCCCATCTTTTCCCAGCTGCGCTCCCACGTACCGATGCCAAACAGATAGACATCGTCCTTGGTGAGCTCCGGTGCGTGCGGAGCCGGTTTGCGGGTTGCGGGCTTTTTAGCCGTTGGCTTTAGCTTTGTATCGCTCACGTTTGATCCCATCATGACGCGGCAGCGTGTTGCCTTGGTGACTAGATGCGAAAGGTCCAAGGCTGCACGAATCGAAGGGACGGCGAAGTTTCTGTGATTCGTTCCACCTCGCGTGCTCGGTGGAACTTTCGGCAGAAACTACGATAACACCTGTGCGTTAGTTTTATGGACGAAAGCGGATTTGCGGCGGCGTTTAATCGGTAAGCGACATGTTTATACCACTGGCAGAATTGCTGTGGTAAAACTCTTGACAGTTTTACCAATTAGGGTTTCAAAATTGTTAGCCTGACGTTTGGTAAAACGTTTTTAGCAGGTTGTTTACCATTTGACATCGAAAGGTTCGTTTATGTCCCATACCGCCGCTCCCAAGGTTGCTTTTATTTTCGATTGCGACGGCACACTGGTTAATAGCACCCCCGTTTGGGCCTATGCCCAGCCCGAATTATTGCACCGCCACGGTGTCGACGTGACGGTCGACGATTTTGCCCAGTTTGAGCATTTGTCGCTGGAGGATGAGTGCCAGGCCTACCACGACACCTGGGGCATTGGCGCGAATGGCGAGGAGCTTTACCGCGAGCTGAGTAATATTCTGATTGATGGGTACTCCAAGGTGCCGCCGCGCGAGGGGCTCCTGGCGTTTTTGGAGCAGGCACAGGAGGCCGGTATTGCCATGTGCGTTGCTACGTCCACGCCGGCCGAGCTGGTGCAGTCCGCGCTCGCTGGTGCCGGGCTCGACGCTTACATGGAGTTAATTACCACGACGGGTGAAGCAGGACGCTCCAAGCAGTTCCCCGATGTGTACGAGCTGGCGCAGCGCCGCCTGGAGGAGCGCCATGGGCACAAGTTTGAGCGCGCATGGGTGTTTGAGGACGCGGTCTTTGGCCTTAAGAGCTCTGGCGCCGCAGGCTTTAAGCGTGTGGGTATTTATGACCCGCAAGGCCGCATGAAGCGCGACGACGTACGCGCCAACTGCGATATCTTTATCGACAGCTACGAGGAGCTTGACCTGGCCCGCCTGCTTTCGTTTGAGGGATAGGCGAGAGCTGTGGGTTGCAAGGTATTAGTGGTCTGCGGCTCGCCCGTGGTGGCGAGCGCGGATCTGTTGCATAGGCTAGCAGGGGAGTGCGACCACGTTGTCGCCGTGGACCGCGGGCTCGACGCGCTGCTGGGCGCCGGCCTGAGCTGTGACGTGTATGTGGGGGATGCCGACACGGTGAGCGACGCCGGTCGTGCGTTGGTCGATGCCGCCACCGACTTTGAAGTTGAGCGCCATGACCCGTACAAGGACTATACCGATCTGGCGCTGGCGCTCGATTCCGTCTGCCGTCGCTGGCCGGGTGCCGAAGTAATTGCGACATGCGCTACGGGCGGTCGTCCGGACATGGCGCTTTCCGTACTGGGCCTGCTCGCGGGCTACAAGGGCGCCCCAGTCTGGATTGCCGAAGACGAGATCACGGCCCGTATCCTGCACGGAGGCGAATCCTGGGCCATCGAAGGTGCCGAAGGCAAGACGTTTTCTATCATCGCCATAGCCCCCAATACCGAGGTTAGCGAGCACGGCCTAGAGTGGGAACTAGATCACAGCCCCCTGGGTTTGTTGGCCGACACAGGCATTAGCAACATAGTAAGATCTACTGCAAAGATCGAAGTCCACACCGGTACTGCAATTGCGTATTTGCCCCGTCCCAGGAAAACCCGTAAGTGCGAGGATCAATTGCAAAAAACTTCTTGCACAACTAAGAATCTTCCCCTATAGTATCTCCTCGTCACGGGGGCGTAGCTCAGCTGGGAGAGCGCTTGACTGGCAGTCAAGAGGTCAGGGGTTCGATCCCCCTCGTCTCCACCATCGTGAATGTAAAGGCCTTCGGAATTCCGAAGGCTTTTTTCATGCCAAAACACTACGCGCCACAAACCCCACCTATGCCAGCAAAAAGTTGCTCAATTTATTTCCCATGTCTGTACATAGTTTGTTAGACTAACGCAATTACCAGTGCAGCTCGCCGTTCCATTTGTGCTTAAGGAACGCCCCTAATCACCGCCAATACCTCAATAACCTGCATCAATGTGAACAACATTCCAAAACAACACCCTTGAACACGCTAAATGAACGATATGTTGTCCACCACAAGCCAAATCAGTTTCGTTACCAGCTTGTGCTAGGATACTTAGCGTTACATGAGTTCAACTGTGCTCGCGGCTCCAGCAAGTCGCTAAGCGCAGGGTCGATCAGCATCCGGCCGTAACGGCGGTGCCAGAAACACCACGAGCTCCAATAAAGAAGTTATGCGACGTTATTAATTTGCATTGCGTTAATTATAAGATGCATTAATAGCTTGTATGCCAAAGTGAAGCAGTCCTTCAGCTGTTTGCGTGCGGTCCAGTTTTGCATCTGCTTGACTAGTTCGCACGCAGCCAACTGAGGTTTTAGGTAAGTTTGTGAACCGCGCCTACAACCTCAGAGCTGCTTTTATACATACCGTTCACGGTGGGGCAGAGCCACGTGCTTGTCTAACTGGGCTCAGGGTTTGAATATGGAGCGCCTTCGCGCATAAGCGCCCTGGCGAAGCCATACCCAAACCCCGTGAGCCACACGTAAGACAGCAAGGGGGTGGTGCTCGTGTGGTATGTGATCCAGGTCATTAACGGTCGCGAAGACGTAATGCGCAAGCGCATCGAGCATTTGGTGCCGGCGAGCGCCATGCTGGAGCTCTTTTATCCCCAATTTCAAACCGAGATTAAGGTACACGGCGAATGGGTCGATACGACCAAGCCGCTCTTTCCCGGTTATCTTATCTGCGATACGGCAGATCCCCGAACCGTGCAACAGTATCTGCTGCGCATGGATGACTTTGCCAGGGTGTTATCCCAGGACGGTCAGTTTGTGCCGCTGGCAAAAGAAGAGGTCCAGCTTATTGGTGGCTTTACGCATAGGGGAGACCGCGTTGTGCCCATGAGCGAGGCCCTAAAAGACGGTGACAAGGTCGTAGTGACGGCAGGTCCGCTGCTGGGCCACGAAGGCCTTATCAAAACCATTAACAGACGCAAGAGCACTGCTTATTTGGAGCTCAACCTGTGCGGCCGACGCGTAACTACGCGCGTTGGACTTGCCGTGCTTTCCAACGAGCAACGTGTGATGCGCAACCTCAAAAAGGCGATCGTCTAGCTGCTGGCGGTTGCTTCGCAAATCAGGAAGGACCCCCGACCCGGGGACGAAGTGTTGGAAGAGAACGTGTCGGATAAAACAGAATATGCAACGGATGCGCCCGCGGGAGCGGCACTGATTGCTCAGGCCATGGACCGGGGCGAGGGCGTCGGCCGTTACAAGGCCATGCAATCCATCGTGGACTGGGACCGCTCGCGCTTTGTCTACAGGGTTGTGAAGCGAGCCTTCGACATCGTGTTCAGTGGCTGCGTGCTTGCCGTCATCGCCGTCCCCAGCCTGGTGCTCGCCGCGGCCATCCGCCTTGAGAGCGAGGGCAACCCGTTCTACAGCCAGATCCGCGTGGGACAGACCCACCGCGACGGCAGCCTGTCCACCTTCCGAATGTGGAAGTTCCGCTCCATGTACAAGGACGCCGACGAGCGCCTGGCAGATCTCAAGGAGCAGAACGAGATCGCCGGTGCCATGTTCAAGATGAAGGAGGACCCGCGCGTCACCAGGATCGGCAAGTTCATCCGCAAGCACTCCATCGACGAGTTCCCGCAGTTCCTGAACGTGTTCATGGGTCAGATGTCCGTCGTCGGCCCGCGCCCGCCGCTGCCCAACGAGGTTGCGGAGTATACCGAGTACGACCTGCAGCGCCTGGCCGTAAAGCCGGGGATTACCGGCTGGTGGCAGGTGACTGACCGCAACGATACCGACTTCGACGGGATGGTCCGCCGCGATTTGGAGTATATCGCAAAGCGCGGGGTTGCCACTGACCTAAAGATCGTGGCGCTCACGGTCGTCGAAATGATAACGGGGGGGGGTGCCTGCTAGAGGCATTTCCCGAGACTTTTCCGTTGGCGGGGTGCTAGCCCATGCCTAGGAAACCTACCGGGACCCTCTTCTACCGCATATGCAAGAGAACGTTCGATATAGCCTTCAGCGCTGGGTGCGCCGCGGTGCTGGCGATTCCCATGGCCTGTGTCTGCGCCGCGATCTGCGTGGAGTCCCCGGGCTACCCAATCTACACGCAAGAGCGCGTGGGCAGGGGAGGCCAGGTGATTCGCGTGCTTAAGCTTCGCAGCATGGTCTCTGATGCAGGTGATGTGCAGAAGTACCTGAGCCCCGAGCAGCTGCACCAGTGGGAGGTGGAGCGCAAGGTCGATAACGACCCACGCATCACAAAGGTGGGCCAGTTCATCCGCAAGTGCTCCTTCGACGAGATACCGCAGTTCCTCAACGTGCTCAAGGGCGATCTCTCCGTGATCGGCCCGCGCCCCATCACGCGCGATGAGCTGGAACAGCACTTCTCCGAAGAGGAGAAGGAAGAGTTGCTGAGCGTCACACCGGGCATTACCGGCCTTTGGCAGGCCACTGATCGTAACGCCGCGACATTTGAAAGCGGCTTGCGACAGAAGATCGAGCTCCGTTATGTGCGGAACCGTTGCTTCCGTATGGATTGGAAATGCTTTACCGGCACTTTCGGTGCAATGTTTGGAAAGAAAAGGACTGGACGTTGAGAATTTTAATGGTCTGCCAGCATTACTGGCCAGAGCATTTTCAGATAACCGAGATATGCGAGGAGCTTGTACAGCGCGGCCACCAAGTGACTGCACTTGTTGGCATTCCCAACTATCCAAAGGGTGTTGTGCCCGAGGAATACATGCACGGCAAGAATCGCCAGCAGGTTCGAAACGGCGTCAACATTATTCGTGTGGAGGAAATTCCCAGGAAGCCCGGAATCATAGGTCTTGCGAAGAATTATCTCAGCTACATGCGAGAGGCCGACAAAATGGTTGGCAACCTGTCGAGTGATTTCGATGTGATATTCGCCTATCAGTTGTCTCCGGTTCTTATGTCCGAACCCGCCATGCGAATTAAAAAACGAACCGGCATCCCCGTGTTCCTGTATTGCGCTGACATCTGGCCTGATGCGATCAAGGCGATGCTGCCAGACAAGCTCAACTTCGCGATGCCGTTTATCAAGGCTATGAGCTCGAAGATCTACCGTCAGGCAAACGTTAGCGCGACAAATGCCAGCTCCTATGTCGATTACTTCGATCAGGAGTTTGGAATCAGTCGCGATAAGGTATTTTACCTGCCACAATACGCCGAGGATTCATACCTGGACATGGACCTTACAGCCCTTCCTTCGGACAAGGTGCGGTTCTTGATCATGGGCAACATCGGCAAGCTTCAGTACATGCCTTGCGTGTTAGAGGCCGTTGACTCGTTAAAGAACCGCGATGATTTCGAGCTGCACATAGTAGGAGACGGCTCTGCCTTACCGTACTGCAAGCAATATGTTGCTGACCGCGGGCTGCAAAAGCATGTCGTGTTCCATGGGCGTCGTCCGTACGAGGAGATGCCGAACTACTACCGCAACGCTGATTGCTGCTTGCTGACGCTTAACGTTCCCGGTGCCCCTGGAATCAATTCGACGCTTCCTAGTCGCCTGCAGGGATTCATGGCGGCTGGCAAGCCGATTCTTGCCTCTATCGATGGGTCGGCGGTTCAGGTCATCAACGATTCTGGGTGCGGCCGAGCGGTTCCTGCCGGCGATGCTGAGGGCCTAGCGGCTCTCATGACGGATTACTTGGATAACTCCGACTCCTACTTATCCTGCGGCGAGAATGGCCGAGCTTACTACAAGGCAAATTTCACCAAACAACGGTTTATGAACGAGATCGAAAAGCTGCTCGTTATGACGATGGAAGGCGCGTAATAGATGGCTAGAACCACCGCATTTAAAGACAAGACCCTCATGATCACGGGCGGCACCGGCTCGTTCGGCAACACAGTGCTCAAGCATTTCATGAACACCGACCTGGCCGAGATCCGCATCTTCTCCCGCGACGAGAAGAAGCAGGACGACATGCGCCACCGCCTGCAGGAGAAGTCCCCCGAGCTCGCCTCCAAGGTGCGCTTCTTCATCGGCGACGTCCGCAACGCCCAGAGCGTGCGCGACGCCATGCACGGCGTGGACTACATCTTCCACGCCGCCGCCCTCAAGCAGGTGCCCTCCTGCGAGTTCTTCCCCATGGAGGCCGTCCGCACCAACGTCATCGGCACGGACAACGTCCTGCACGCCGCGATCGAGGAGGGCGTGGACCGCGTCGTGTGCCTGTCCACCGACAAGGCGGCCTACCCCATCAACGCCATGGGCAAGTCCAAGGCCATGATGGAGTCCATCATCTACGCCAACGCCCGCAACGGCGCCGGCCGCACCACCATCTGCTGCACCCGCTACGGCAACGTCATGTGCTCGCGCGGCAGCGTCATCCCGCTGTTCATCGACCGCATCCGCAAGGGCGAGCCGCTGACGGTCACCGACCCCAACATGACCCGATTCCTGATGAACCTGGACGAGGCCGTGGACTTGGTGCAGTTCGCCTTCGAGCACGCCAACCCCGGCGACCTGTTCATCCAGAAGGCGCCTGCCTCCACGATCGGCGACCTCGCCGAGGCCGTGCAGGAGGTCTTCGGCCGCGTGGGCACCCAGGTCATCGGCACCCGCCACGGCGAGAAGCTGTTCGAGACCCTCATGACCCGCGAGGAGCGCCTGCGCGCCGAGGACATGGGCGGCTACTACCGCGTCGCCTGCGACTCGCGCGACCTGAACTACGACAAGTTCGTCGTGGACGGCAAGGTTGAGACCCAGGCCGACGAGTCCTACACCTCCCACAACACCGAGAGGCTCGACGTGGAGGGCACCATCGCCAAGATCAAGACCGCCGAGTACGTGCAGCTGGCCCTGGAGGGCCGCGAGCACGAGGCGGTGCAGTAGGGTGCGCGTCCTCATCACCGGCGCCAGGGGCTTCGTCGGAAAGAATCTCTGCTGCGCGCTGAAAAATATAAGAGACGGTAAGGACCGCCGCGAGAAATACGCGAGCCTGCTCCCGCTCGAAGTCATGGAATACGACATCGAGTCGACGCTCGAGGAGTTGGACGGCTACTGCTCCCGCGCGGACTTCGTCTTCAACCTCGCCGGTGTCAACCGCCCCAAGGACCAATCCGAATACATGGAGGGCAACTTCGGGTTCGCCTCCACGCTGCTCGAGACGCTCGAGCGCCACGGCAACAAGTGCCCCATCATGCTCTCCAGCTCCGCGCAGGCGAGCCTTTCGGGCCGCTTCGAGGGCTCGGTCTACGGCGAGTCCAAGCTTGCGGGGGAGGGCCTGTTCCGGGAGTACTCCGAGAGGACCGGCGCGCCCGTGCTCATCTACCGCTTCCCCAACATCTACGGCAAGTGGTGCCGCCCGCGCTACAACTCCGCCGTGGCGACCTTCTGCGACGCCGTCGCCAACGGCCGCCCCTACACCGTCAACGACCCAAATGTGAATCTGGAGCTTCTCTACATCGACGACCTGGTCGAGGAGATGCTGGGCGCCCTGCTGGGGGAGGAGCACCGCTGCGGATACGAGGGGCTGGAGCGCGTCGACGGTGACGGGTTCTGCTATGTCCCGGAGACCGACGTGAGGACCCTGGGCGAGATCGTCTACCTGCTGGGCTGCTTCCGCGACAGCCGCGAGACGCTGTCGGTGCCCGACCTGACCGAGGGATCATTCTCCAAGAAGCTCTGGAGCACGTTCCTGTCCTACTATGAGCCGGGGCACTTCGCCTATAGCCTCAAGCCCAACGTGGACGACCGTGGCTCCTTCACCGAGTTCCTACGCACGCCGGAGCGCGGCCAGGTCTCGATCAACGTGAGCAGGCCCAGTATCACCAAGGGCAACCACTGGCACATGAGCAAGTGGGAGAGGTTCCTGGTGGTCTCCGGCACCGCAAGCATTAAGCTGAGAAAGGTGGGGGAAGACGCGGAGGGCAACCCGTTCCCCGTCGACGAGTACATCGTGAGCGGCTCAGAAATGCGCGTCGTCGAGATGATCCCCGGCTACACGCACTCCATCACCAACCTGTCCGACACCGAGGATCTCGTGACGGTCATGTGGGCCAATGAGCCTTTCGACCCAGAGAATCCCGATACATATTTTGAAGCAGTCTAATTATGAACTTCGTCAGACGGTTCTTATCTATTAGGCTCGACTGGTTGCTTATTGGGCTTATCGTGGGATTTGCGGTTTGTCTCAACAGCTGTAGCGCTGTATCGACATTGAAGGGCTACTCGTCTTTGTGCTTGCCCTTTGCACTTCTAGCTTGCTTGCTTTTGCTCATGTTCACAGATGTGGAAAAGAATAATACTGCGTTAACTGGTGGGCTTCTTGTGTTTGTGCTACCGGTTGTTTTTTCCGCTTTAGCCAATTTTGACAATTCAAATGTTGTCAATTCCCTAACGCTATTAAGCTGTATTTTCTTGGCTTACCTTTGTGTAAGAAAATTCGGTTCTATTCTCATGTGCCGCATTTTTGTAAAGCTTATGTGCATTAGTGCTGCTATGTCTCTCATACTCTATCTTGCCACCAATTTATTGCGGTTGAATCTGCCATTCCCTGTACTTGAAAACGTTAACGGAATTCATTACAAAACCATCTTCAGTGTTTCTCAGTATGCTGAAACATATATTGATGGCAGTAAAAGTATGGGGTTTTTCTGGGAAAGCGGTATTTTTGCTTCCTATCTGCTTCTTGCTATTGCGATTGAATTCATGGTCGAGGAAAAAGCATCGATCAGAAGGTTGGCCTTGCTCGTTATTGCGCTGTTTACAACCGGCTCTACGGCTGGCTATCTGATTCTTCCAATTGCTCTAACTATTGGATTGCTGAAGAGTGGCGGACGTGGACGTGTGGCGATTTCAGTTGGTATCGTCATTGTCGTTTTATGGGTCTTTGCAAATTATTCAGCAATTCAAGACGCGTTGGTGCAGATCAACCCAACCCTTTTTTGGAAGCTCGGGGATGCCGACGCTGTTACAAAACTAACGAGGCTTCAGTCTCCGAGCGTTTGTTGGGACCTATTTTCCGCGAATCCGATATTTGGATTGGGCTACGGAGATGCTCTCGAAGCCTATTCAACCTTTGCTGCGAGCTCTGCTACCATCGATTCTTTAACGACGACTAGCTTCTTTCAACTCGCTGCTTTCGGCATTTCTGGATTCGCTATGTGGGGAATTACGATATATGCGCTCACAGGAACTGGGCGCCTTCCCTTGTCCTCAGGTATTATGCTCGTTCTTCTGTTCGTCATAATAATCAACAAGGAACCGCATACCGCTTCTGTGATGACCTACATTCTGCTCTTTTCCTTTCTCTCCTTCACTGGCAAGACTTCAGAAAAGGCTTTAAATTTACACTATGGGGGGACGTATGCATAGCAGCCTAAAACTTAGCGTTGCGGCAAACGCGGGGATTAAGGTCCTGGCCCTCATTGTGTCCCTGCTTTCAACGCCTCTTACAATGTCATTCTTTTCGAACGACACCGTTCTTGGTGCTTGGTTCACAGTACTCTCCGTGCTGAACTGGATCTCATTCTTTGATTTTGGGATCGGCAATGGGCTGCGCAATGATTTGACTTATGCGCTTAATGAAGGCAATAAGGAGAGGGCTCGAGTTGTAATTTCCTCGTCGATTTTCGTTCTCGGTACAGTTGTACTTGCTTTGATTCCTTTAGGCGCAGTGGCATCTGTACTCGTCAACTGGAATTCAGTCTTCTCAGTCGGTACGGATGAGATTTGCGAAACAACTCTTGCCGCATGCATGGCCATTGTCATCGTAGGGACCTTGTTGCAGCTTGTTCTCAAACTCGTGAATTCACTCCTCTACGCTGTTCAAAGAAACGCTACTCCAGCGCTTCTCCTCCTCATCTCAAACTGCCTCATCCTTATTGCCATAGCCTTCCCACCCATTCTGGCAAAGAATGGTGAGAGACTCATGTATATGTGCGTGGTCGAGATGATCGCTCTATCGGCTCCACTTGTTGTCGCCGCCTTCGTACTTTTCATAACCGATCTTAAAGAGTATGTTCCAAGATTCAAAGACGTACGGACGAGTTACTTTAGTTCGCTTGGCTCGCTTGGCATCCAGTTCTTTATCATTCAGATTTCCTTGCTTTTTGTATCGTCGACTAACGAGCTATTTATCGTTTCACTCTGTGGTTCCGAAAGTGTTGTACCTTACTCCGTGGCATACAGGGTATTTAACCTAATCCTCGTATTCTTCGGAGTCATGGCTCAGCCCATTTGGTCCGACATGGCAGGCTCCTATTCATTGGGCAACAGAAGTAGGCTTCTTTCGGTGCACAGGAAGTATCTGTGGCTGTCGACCATCGCATCTGCAGGGACAATCATAATAGGACTGTTCGTTAATCCCATCCTAACTTTATGGTTGAGAGGGCAGGCACCCACGCTTACGTTCGCTGAGTCCGCTTCCCTTGTCTTCCTTGTCGTTGCCACTGTTCTCACTAATTCTGAAACATGCTTGGGAAACGCTACCAATCGTTTGAGACCCCAAGTGATTTTCTATTGCCTTGGCGCTATAGCAAAGTATCCGATTTCTGCCGGGTTGTCTGTTATTGCTCAGGGCTGGGCTTCCGTTGTGTTTGCGAACGGTCTCGTTCTCGTCCCCGTTCTTATTTCTCAACACATTTCAAATCGATGGCTTACTTCGGGTGGCGAGGAGGATCCCCTTGGGCCAAAGTAAAAATAGTGAAGTACTTTTCTTTGTTGGCGGATTGTTCCCACACGAACGTGAGGATGAAATTAGAAAGTTAACGAAATCAGGGCTTCAAAGCGCCGCAAACAATCTCCAATGGAAGTTCGTCAAAGGATATGACTCTTGTCTGGGCGCTGAAAATGTCCATATTTTTAACTCTGAGTACATTGGCTCCTTTCCGAAGAGATACTCCGGCCTCTATATTCACCGATATACTTTCCGGCACTCCAAAAACTCTAATGAAGACGTCGGTGCTGGCTTCATTAATCTTCCTGTCTTAAAGGAGTTTTCACGCGCCGCAAGACTGTGTTCTGAGATTGATAGGATTGACTGCGACATCTGTGCACAGCTTTACTTTGTAGGCTATGCCGCCACCTATCCCATTGTGACCGCCCTCCATCATGCGAAAAGGAAATTTCCTGATAGCGTAGTCGCCCTTATCGTTCCAGATTTACCTCAATATATGGAGCTGAGTAGACGTGGCGCGGGATTCCTACACAAGCTGAAGAACCATATCGTTTCAAAACGCATGAAGGGTATGGACTGCTACGTTCCCCTGACTGCAGCAATGGCTCCTTATCTTGGAGTTGATTTGACCAAGTGCTCTGTTGTCGAAGGCATTGCTGATGATTATGTTGCTTCTGACCTTGGTACTACCGCTCAAGATCTTCCTGAACGGTATATCCTCTACACGGGGACGCTCCAATACCGGTACGGTCTAGGCGAGTTAATTTCAGCATTTAAAGAGCTTGACGATACAGGAATCGGCCTTGTTATTTGCGGCGACGGCGAGGCAGCAAATGAAATTGCGGCTCTGCAGTCTGAAAATCCTATGGTGCGGTACCTTGGCGTATTGCCACCTCAAGAGATTAAAGGCCTACGCAACGGTGCCACCCTTCTCGTGAACCCGCGCAAGAACGAGGGGGATTACACAAAATTTAGTTTTCCCTCGAAGATGATGGAGTACCTTGCATCGGGAGTGCCGACCGTCGCTTACTGGCTCGATGGAATGCCTAATGACTACAAAGATCTTTTCATTGATGCAACAGACGGAGGCCTAAAGACTGCTTTAAATCGAGCTCTCGCTATGGATTCTGAAAAGTTGTACCAACTTTCCTCTCGTGCGAAAACCTACGTCCTCAACCACAAGAATTCAAAGAATCAATGCGCACGTACTCTTGAACTATTCAGAAAGGAGTCTATGTACATTGAGCGATAATCACCTTTTCAATATTCCCGTCGCAATATTCATTTTCAAAAGGCTCGATACTCTTGAAAGGATTTTTGAAAGACTCGCTGAGATTCGCCCTAGCAAGCTCTACCTCATCGCTGACCAGGGAAGAGATGAGGCAGAACGCCTCGCCGTCGACAAGGTGAGACACCGTGTCGATTCCCTAATTACTTGGGACTGTGAGGTTGTAAGAGACTACGCTAATGAGAATAGGGGCGTATATGGAAACATCGCACTTGGCGCGAAGCGAGTCTTCGAGCGGGAGCCAGTTGCCATTTTCTTGGAGGACGACAATTTACCTTCAGCCTCTTTCTTTCCCTTCTGTGCAGAAATGCTAGCGCGATATCGTGACAATGATAAGATCCTTTGGATCTGCGGAACTAATTATCTATCGCAATACAAAGCGCCGCAGAATGCTTCATACGTTTTTACGAGACAGCTTATGCCTTGCGGATGGGCATCGTGGGGAGACAAGTTCCTCTCTTCCTACGACTTCGAGCTTAACGAGACGACTCCAAAAGACAAGAGGCGCGCTCGCAGCACATATTCGGTGCGGCGACTCTACCTTCAGCAGCTATTCAACGTGGAGTACGAAAAAGCGCACAAGAGCCGCACCGGTCGCTACTATTCTTGGGATTATCATATGGCATGGACTCTCAGGGCTGGCGGGTTTTATGGCGTCGCCCCGTCAGTGAACCTTATAGAGAACATTGGTGTTGACGACTGCTCGGAGCACGGCGGCAACGACCTCTCGCTAGACATGACGAACCGGTTTTGTTCAATGGAAGGTTACGAACTCCCATTTCCGCTCAGACATCCTGAGGCTGTTGAACTCGATAAGACATATGAGCGGCTAATCGAGCGGAAGTTACTGTACCCCATCAAGGATTACATCGGTGCACTTGTTAAGCTGGCTGCAAATCGACTGTTTAACTTTCCGCCGGACCTCTCACTCAGGCAAGCGATTAAGAAGGATTTAAAATGACTAATATGGTAGAAGATAAGATGGTTCGATTCAAAAACGATGGTCGCCTGAAACTGCTGATCATCGTGGGCACGCGCCCCGAGGTCATCCGCCTGTCCGAGGTCATCAAGAAGTGCCGCCGCCACTTCGACTGCCTGCTGGCGCACACCGGGCAGAACTACGACTACACGCTCAACGGCATCTTCTTCCGCGACCTGTCGCTGGACGACCCGGACGTCTACCTGGACGCCGTGGGCGCCGACCTGGGCGAGACCGTCGGCAACATCATCGCCGCAAGCTACAGGCTCATGGTCCAGGTGGAGCCAGACGCGTTGCTGATCCTAGGTGACACCAACAGCTGCCTGTCCGCCATCGCGGCCAAGCGCTTGCACATCCCCATCTTCCACATGGAAGCGGGCAACCGCTGCAAGGACGAGTGCCTGCCCGAGGAGACCAACCGCCGCATCGTCGACGTGATCTCCGACGTCAACCTGGCCTACTCCGAGCACGCGCGCCGCTACCTCAAGGACACCGGCTGCGCCCCCGAGCGCACCTACGTCACCGGCTCGCCCATGGCGGAGGTCCTGCGCGCCAACATGGAGAAGATCGAGGCCTCCGACGTCCTCTCCGAGATCGGCCTGAAGCCCAAGCGCTACATGCTGCTGTCCGCCCACCGCGAGGAGAACATCGACACCGAGGCGAACTTCACGAGCCTGTTCACCGCGATCAACGCGCTGGCCGAGAGGTACGACATGCCGATCCTGTACTCCTGCCATCCGCGCTCCCGCAAGCGCCTGGAGGCGACGGGCTTCAGGCTGGACCCGCGCGTGCGCATGCACGAGCCCATGGGCTTCCACGACTACAACTGCCTGCAGATGAACGCCTTCGCGGTGGTGTCGGACTCCGGCACCCTGCCCGAGGAGTCGAGCTTCTTCGCGAGCGTCGGGCATCCGTTCCCGGCGGTGTGCATCCGCACCTCTACTGAGCGCCCCGAGGCCCTGGACAAGGCCTGCTTCACGCTGGCCGGCATCTCCGAGAAGGGGCTGCTGCAGGCCGTCCACACCGCCGTCGAGCTCGACGCGGAGGGGTCGCTCCCCGAGGCACCCGTTCCCGACTACGCCGACGAGACCGTGTCCACCAAGGTGGTCAAGATTATCCAGTCCTACACCGGCGTCGTGGATAAGATGGTGTGGAGGAAGAGCCTATAGAACAGCCGACATTTGGTGCAGCATATGTAACCTGCCTGGTTTTCTTCCAGTGTTAACAAGCTATATATAATTGTTTAATTGACCTCTTGTAGTCTTTCTTTTCTACAAGAGGTCAATTTGATTATCGTCCGGAAGGGATTTGGAATATGGACGAGAAACCTTTACCTGTAACTGATTCGGTATTTTTCCCATACTATGTAAACCAAAATAGACTGTTGGATATTTACGCAATTCTAAATAGGGGCTTTTCTGAATACGAAGAGATTAAGGAAGAATCGTCTTCAGGAAAATCTTCCTCAAAAAGAGGGGGCGCTGGCGTTGGGTTTAAGATTTTTAAGCTTGGGATAACAGCCGAAGCGGAGTTTAATAAGAATTCCGAAAATTCGAACTCTAAGGAATCAAAGTTAGTCCAAACCACAACTTCCATGTTGAGCATGGTGGTCGACCAGTTGTCCCAACACAAGTTCTTAAAAGAGATTTTGATGTCTCAACCTGGAGACTTTGTCTGCATTCCGGTCAATCTTAAGATCAATTCCATTAAAGGTCTCGTTGATGAAGCGATTGAAATAACTGAGCTCAGCCAAAAAATGCAAGAGGTAGGCGGGACCAAGCTCAAGGGATCAAACAATGCTAATTCAGCTTCATTGAAAAAAATCGAAGCTGTCACCAAAGAGTTATTTTCCGCAGAAGAGATAGTTTCGGAAAACGAAGTTTATGCCGTAATTGGTACGATAACCGACCAAAATCTATATCAAGCTATTCGGCAGGATATTATAGATATTGATCTGACCTGTTTGGCACAAATCAAACGAGTGTTTCCAAACGGAACCCAATTGATGAAAAATACTGTATTTACCAAAATTATGGACACCGCCAGCAAAGAGGCGCTTATCAAGTCAGTAGCAACCCTAAATTCTGGACCAATTAAATGTGATTCAGTGGCGATAATGGAGATTAGTGGCAAGCCTGTTTATCAACTTGAAGTTGTTGCGCTTTACCAAGAATCGCATCCATCGGTATAGCCGCACAACTCGAATAGCTAGTTGAAAGCAAGGCTATATTTAACTCTATTTATCTCAAGCATGCCGGCAAGCCGAAGCCAATCGCGGACGTCAACCGCCTGACGATGAAGTCCAACTCCGACAACTTCCGCGCTAGCTCCATCAAGGGCGTCATGAAGCGCGTGAAGGCCAAGGGAGTACCCGTGGTGGTCTACGAGCCCACGCTGGGCACGCCGGAGTTCTTTGCTCCGAGGTGACCCACGACCTGGAGGCCTTCAAGGCCGGCTGCACATGATCGTCGTCAACTTTTGGAGCGACGAGCTCGCGGACGTGGCGGACAAGGTGTACACGAGGGATCTGTTTAAGCGGGACTAGGGGCGAGGGGGTTGCGCAGGTCTGACGCAGTCTAAATACAAAAACTAAGCTGAGTGCGGCTTATAGGACAAAAAGTGTGTCCATGTTGGGGGCATCGGCGCAGGTCGATGCCCCTTTTTCAGCCGTTTAAATTCCGTGCCCGC
>CAVEET010000129.1:0-2915 GCA_963614835.1 Bulleidia sp.
GGCCTCGTCGCCCACGATGGTCTTGACGCGGTCGACGGCGACGGCGCTGGAGTTGGAGAGATCATCGACGATGACGACCTGGTAGCCACCCTCGAGCAGCTGAACGACGGTGTGCGAGCCGATAAAGCCGGCGCCACCGGTAACGAGGACGCAGGTGTCTTTGGGGTCGAGTGCTTTGGACATGTAGTCTCCTATCGAATCAGGAACACTTCTTCAGGGGAGTATAGCGCAGGCAGGGACGCCCAAATCGTGCGCTGTAGGAAAAGCAGAGGATTGTGCTAACGTACTCATAGAAGAGCTTGCGTACGCATAACCTGATCTTTGACATTTGCTTACGAGCCGCTGACCTTGTAGTTTCCTGCCGTTCGTGGAAATCGTTGGGACGCGCCATATGTACGCTAATATGTATGAGTTGAGCGACATATAAATAAGCATGTAACGGAGTACATATGTCACCAAACAGCGATTCTATCCTTTCCCAGGAGCTCTCGCGCCGCACTGCCCTCAAGGCCCTGTTCGGCGCCGCTTCTGCGGCAGTTCTTTTTGGCCTGCCCGCTCGCGCCCATGCGGCGGAGGCTTCCAAAGAAACCACCGATAAACTGAATGCCGCCCAGGCCCAGCTCGACGAGGTTCAGGCCCAGCTCGACAGCATCGCAAATGAGTATGCGGCGCTGGCCAACAAGAATGCCCAGACCCTCAACGACATCGAGAATGTCCAGGGCAAGATTGACGACACGCAGGCCCAGATCGATGAAAAGAAGGCCGAGCTCAAGAAGAAGCGCAACGACCTTTCCGATCGCGTGGCCGCCAGCTACAAGTCCGGCGGCACGAACATCCTGTCGCTGCTGCTGGCCTCTGGCTCGTTTGAGGAACTCGTCGCCAACGCGCATTACGTTGAGAAGATCAACAAGAGCGACCGCGACGCCATCGAGGACATTCAGACCATCCAGGAAGAGCTCGATGCGCAAAAGACCGAGCTCGAGTCGCAGAAGGCCGACTTAGAGAAGCTCAAGGACCAGCAGACTGCCCAGATGCAGGACATGCAGGCCAAGCAGCAAGAAGTCCAGACCGTGCTGAACGGTCTTTCCGACGACGTCAAGGAGCTCATGGCTCAGCGCGATTCCGAGATCCTCGCTGCTGCCCAGGCTGAGGAGGCCGCTAGGAAGGCTGCCGCTGCCGCGGCTGCCGCGAACAAGAACAATTCCTACTCGGGTGGTTCGAGCTCGGGTGGTGGATCGTACGCGCCCGGAACTCCGCAGCAGAATGCCGGCTCGGGCAAGCAGCAGGCTGTCGTCAACGCGTGCTACTCCACGCCTTCGCCGGGTCAGAACTGGTGCGCGGCGTGGGTCACCAATGTCTTCCGTAACGCCGGCGTGGGCTACTTTGGAGGCAATGCGTGCGACATGTTTAACGCCTGGTGCTATAGCTCCGACCGCTCGGCGCTGCAGGTGGGCATGATCGTGGCCGATTCCTCGCACAGCGGCACGGGTGCTCCGGGCCTTATCTACGGTCATGTGGGTATCTACGTTGGCGGCGGCATCGTTATGAGCAACGAGGGCGCCATTACGTCTAAGTCGCTTGATTCGTTTATTAGCTTCTATGGCACTGGCTCTGGCGTGCGTTGGGGCTGGCTTGGCGGTATTGCGCTGTCGTAACTGCGGCTTGGTCCGGGACAGCCCGAGAGGCATAAGGTTGCCTGCTCGGGCAGTCCTGCTCGCACGGAGAGCACATTAAGTGCTCTCCGGCTCGTGCGGAACTCGCGATCAACCTTATGCCTCTCGGACTGTCCCGGCCCTCTCGGGTCCTGAGCGCGACACACCGGACTGGGTTATCTGAATAAATATGGTGAAGGCCCCTTTCGGGGCCTTCTTTTTTAGAGGAATTCGCCTACTCGGTGGACTTCGGGTTCTAGGTCTACGTTGAATTGGTCTTTGACGGTTGTTTGGATGTGGCGGATGAGTTCGTCGACATCGGCGGCGGTGGCGTGGTCGGCGTTGACGATAAAGCCGCAGTGCTTTTCGCTCACCTGCGCGCCGCCAACGGCGTGTCCTCGCAGGCCGGCATCCATGATGAGCTTGCCGGCAAAGTAGCCCTCGGGGCGCTTGAAGGTGGAGCCGGCACTCGGCATGTCGAGCGGCTGCTTGTCCTCGCGGCGCTGGCGGTAGTCGTCCATGTCGGCCTTGATCATCGCGGCGTTGCCTGGTGCGAGGTTGAAGGTGGCAGAAAGAACGATAAAGCCGTCGTCGGCGATGCGGCTCTTGCGATAGCCCAGGTTGAGTTCGTCGACATCGAACTCGATGATGTTGCCGCTACCGCGGGTGCCGTCGTCGAGCTGGCGAGCGGGTTTGTAGACGCGCACGGACTCCAGCACATCGGCCATGCAGGCACCGTAGGCACCGGCGTTCATGTAGCAGGCGCCGCCGACCGATCCGGGGATGCCCGAGATGGGCTCCATGCCGGTGAGACCGGCCTCGGCTGCCGCAGCGGCGACATCGGAAAGTAAGGCGCCGGCTGCCGCCGTGACGTGCGTGCCGTCGACCGTAATGTCGGAGAGGCCTTCGCCCAGCGCCACGACGACGCCGCGGATGCCCTTGTCGCCGACGAGCAGGTCGGAGCCGTTGCCCACGATGGTGAGGGGCAGATCGCAGCGATAGCAGGTATCGAGCGTGGCGACGAGGCCCTGCTCGGTATCGGGCGTGACAAAGACGTCGGCCGGGCCGCCGATCTTAAACGTGGTGTGCTCGCGCATGGGCTCGCTCATCAGCACGTTGTCCTCGCCGGCAACGCCAGCAAGCGCGCACAGCAGGTCCTCGTTAAAAAAGTCGTTCTCGTGCATACGAATATCCGCCTTTTGGTGGTCGTTGTCATCAATCGATTGCAATATACCCCACCTGGACGGATTTGGTGCGCTGGCG
>CAVEET010000130.1:0-6439 GCA_963614835.1 Bulleidia sp.
ATACTCATGGAAAACCTCCCATTTCCCGATGTCCAAGAAATGGGAGGCAGTTCACAGGCACCTTTGTGGTGGTTTCCCTTGTGGTGGTTCCAAGTGTATAGCCTTTGCAACCGGCGGTCGCTAGACAAACAGCACGTGCGCGAGCAGGGCACACACGCACACCGCTCCAAATACCAGTGCCATGATCGAAATTACGCGATCGGCCATATCCATGTTGGCACGGTTCGTAAGGAACCGATCTTCGGCGGCGTCGACACGCGCCTCACGCACCATTTCGACCACCGCCTCGCGGCCATCGAGCGCCTTTGCATCCATGTTTGCCTCCCCGGTCTCAATCTTGTCCATCAAAAACCAACTCCGTGCAACCTGTCGGCGCCTACGGGCGTTCGTTGGGGGCCAGGCGCTGCATCTTGTTCACGGCCTTGAACTTGGTGAACAGCGGCACGTACTCAAAGCTCACGTTGGAGTTCTCCAGGCCGTACCAGCGTGCAGGGGTGCCGGCGGCGCGGCGGATGATGTACTTGAGCGTGATGGCCGTACGCTCGCTCGGCTCCACATCGCTTTCAGGCGCCAGAAGCTTACGAATCAGGACGAACTTGAACGTACCGATGTTGCCCGGATCCTTGTAGACCGAGTAGTCATGCGTCTGCGCCGGCAGCTCGCCGGTGGCAGCCAGGTCCTGAACGACCTGACGCAGATAGGCATTGACGCGCTGGTTAATCTTGTAGCCCAGGTACAGATGCACGCGGAACACGTAGTCGGTGCCGAACGTCTCGACCGAATAGGCAAAGGTATGCGGCTCGTCCATGGTCTCGACATTCACGAACCACCAGGCGCGAGCGCGCTTGGGATGCTTGTCCAAGATCGAGTAGACGATATCACGGTCGATGTAATCGGTATGGGTGTCCTTGGTCAGGTACACGACGTTGTCGCTCAGGCGCTCGTAGCGATCGTCATCGCGCAGGCGCTTGAGCTGCGGCAGGTAGCTGCGCAGCGGCAGCAGCGTAAACTGGCGCTGCTCAACAGCCGTGCCGTTGTACCAGCACACCATGATGCCCATGATGAGTGCAGCCATGAGGATGGTGAAGTAGCCGCCGTGGAAGAACTTGGTGAGCGAGCTCACGAAGAAGAAGCCTTCGAGCAAAAGGAAGAAGGCTGCGAAGATCCACGGAGCAACCTTGAGCTTGCGCTCCTCGTGCAGGTAGAAGAAGAGCAGCAGCGTGGTGCACATCATTGTCAGCGTAATGGCAAGGCCGTAGGCGGCTTCCATATGCGCCGAGTTCTGGAACAGCAGTACCACGATGACGCAGCCGACAAGCATGACGTTGTTGACCATGGGGATGTAGAGCTGGCCCTTGGTCTCGGCAGGGTAGAAGACCTGCATGTGCGGCATGAGATCCAGACGGCTGGCCTCGGACACCAGCGAGAATGCGCCGGTGATGAGCGCCTGCGAGGCAATGATGGCCGCGACGGTGGAAAGGCCGACGGCAAACGGGCGCAGGCCCGGGGCGAGCATCTGGTAGAACGGGTTGAGGTCGGCAATGCCCATGAGCTCGGGATTGGCAGCGTTGTTCATAAGCCAAGCGCCCTGGCCCATATAGGAAAGCAGCAGGCAGCACTTAACGAACGGCCAGGTAGCGTAGATGTTGCCGCGGCCGACGTGGCCCATGTCGGAGTAGAGCGCCTCGGCACCGGTGGTGGCGAGGAAGCAGCTGCCCAGAATCATGATGCCCGCGTGGTTGTTGGGGCTCAGCAAAAAGGCGATGCCGCGCACCGGGTTGAGGCACAGCAGCACGGCGGGGTGCTGGAAGACAAAGAACAGACCCGTGCCGCCCAGGAACAGGAACCACAGCGTCATGATGGGGCCAAAGGCGTGACCGATCTTGGCCGTACCGATGCGCTGTACCAAGAAGAGCACGATGATGATGGCGAGCGTAATGGCGACGACGCGGCCCTGGTCATCGCCCAGCACGGCATGGACCGCCGGGATGGTGCGCAGGCCCTCGATGGCCGTGGTAACGGTAACGGCCGGCGTCAGGATGCCGTCGGCGAGCAGCGCGGCGCCACCCAGCATGGCGGGGATGATAAGCCACTTGCCGCAGCGCTTGACCAGGCTGTACAGGGCAAAGATGCCGCCCTCACCATGGTTATCGGCGCGCAGCGAGATGAGCACATACTTGATGGTGGTCAGCAACGTGACCGTCCACACGACAAGGGAGAGCGCGCCGAGCACGAACTCCTCCGTGACGCTTCCGATGCCGCCGTTGCCGGCAACGAGCGCCTTGGTTACATACATAGGACTGGTGCCGATATCGCCGTACACCACGCCCAGCGTGACGAGCATCGCCGAGATGCTCACAGGAATCGCAGCGTGCGAGGCTGCCTCCTTGGCCTTTTGTTCCATAAGCCGGTTTCCTCCCAACTTTAATGTTCGAAGGGATTATAGGTAATCGGCCTGCACTTGCACGGCACCGTTTTCCCAGCTAGATAAACATTTATACGGCCTTTAGGCCACCGCGGCGATATGGAATGTGACAAAGGGACTGTCCCTTTGTCACATTCGTCATTTTCCAAGCCAGTTTTTGAACCACCACTCCATGGAGCGGCTCATCTCGGCCATAAAGGGACTGGTGTGTTTGCGGGTGTAGATATCCACCACGCGCTCGCCCACCTCGCGGGCATGCGGACGGAACATCGCGTCCATCTCGGCCACCTGCGCGTCCATGGTCGCGGCATCGGCGCGGCAGTAGCGCTCCTCGTGTACCAGGTTCGCCACGGGGTGCGCAATGGCCGGACGCTCCTTACGGGGCATGCCGATGATGAGCATCGACAGCGGCATGGTATAGGGCGGCAAGTCCAGCAGCCCGGCAACTTCCTCGGCATTCTCGACGATATCACCGATATAGCAGCTCCCCAGGCCCAGAGCCTCGGCGGCAACCACGGCGTTTTGCGCGGCGATCACGGCGTCCTGGGCCGCGATGGCAAAGTCGCCCAAACCCGGCGCGCGGCGGGGCGCCTTGCCCGTGCGCTCGACAAACTCGGGCTCAAAGCAGCCCACGTGCTCAAACAGATCGATCCACTTGGCATTATCGACCACAAATATTAGTGCCCAGGGCGCCTTGGCGATCATGGGCTGGTGGTCGCACAGGTCGGCCAGACGGTCGAGCGTAGCCTGCTCGCGAATGCTCACGATGGAATACATCATCATGGCGCCTGCCGACGGCGCACGGCTCGCCGCATGCAGAATCGCCGCCCGCTGCTCGTCGGTCACCGCCACGGGGCGGTCGTCGTCATCACGCGCAAAGGCACGCGTGGAGGAACGGTGCTCCAACGTGTCCAGCACCGCGTTGCCCGTGGTCTCGACCGGATAACCGCCCGCGTCCATGCCAGCGCCCACGTCGCCCGCACTCGTCATACAAACCCGCTCGTTCACAGCCTCATCCCTGCCAATTCTTTAAGAAGCCTTTACGTTTCCGTGTAATTCCCGTCCATTATCGCGCAGGTCGCCACTACATTGCGCCACACCGCCACACGTGCGCGTTAATATGGCTGGTTGTTGTGCGCAGACACCAATTGCAGCGCATATCTTGGTAACAATCGGGTAAACCCCCGCTTTCGTACGTTTTAGTTTGTGAGGAGTCTCAGCATGTTCGCTGCCGCCATCTCGCTCGTCGGTCTTGCGGCGACCGTCTACCTTGTCTTGCGCGAGGCCAAGGCCATTCGCGCTCAGTCGGGCACCGTTGCCAAAAGCGCTCTTGGGTGGAGCGTCGCCTTCGGTCTTTTCCAGGTCTTTTTGACCATTTGGGGCGCCATTGGCCTCGTCGCCCAAAACGAGCCGCTCGCCTTTGTGATGCTCATCCTGACCAACGCCATCCTCACCGGCTGCGCCTGGGCCAGCATCGCACGTGACCGCATCGCCCCGCGCGTCTTTGCGTTCGCCGCGCCCGACGCCCCCGCCCCCACCGGCAAGCTCGCCCGCCTGCGCGGCGCCTTTGTGGGCAAACCGCTCGTCGCCGTCGTCCTGTGCCTGCTGCTCGCCGGCGTCTTTGCGCTGCTGGGCATGGAGGTCTCGTCCAACCACGACTTTACCTGGGTCTACCCCCTGTGCATCCTGCTCGAGTGGGCCATCATCACCACGCTCATGGTCGGCCTGTTCTTCCTGTTCCAGCGCCATGGCGCAGCCCCCGCGGTCCTGGCCTTTGCCCTCTTTGTCCTGGGCATTGCCGAGTTCTTCGTCATCACGTTTAAATCCATGCCCATCCAGCCGGGCGACCTTTCGGCCATCTCCACCGCCGCTGCGGTCGCCGGCACCGGCTACACCTTCTCCATCTCGCTGTTCTGCGTGCTGTCCATGGGCTTTACCGCCATCGCCATGCTGCTGTGCGAGTACGCCGGCCTGGTGGCACCGCACCGTCAGAAGGGCGCCGCCAACGCCAAGCGCATGCTGCTCACCAACCTGCTCGTCGCCGTGCTGTGCCTGGGCGGTGTAACCGCACACGTCACGCTCATCGACTACTACAACACCCTCGGCATCACCGTCTACACCTGGCGCCCGCTCGAGAGCTACTGGCGCGAGGGCTACCTGCCCGCTTTCATTAGCGCAGCGCAGTCCATCAAGCCGCCCAAACCCGCCGACTACTCCGTCGACGATGCCAAGGCCACGCTCAAAAAGTACGCCAAGGCCTACGACAAGTCCGACGCGGCCAAGAGCGACGAGCGCGCCGCCGCCCAGGAGCAGTTCGATAGCGAGAAGCCCACGGTCATCGCCATCATGAACGAGACCTTCTCGGATCTTTCGATCTACCAGAACATGCGCGCCGGCTACGAAGGCCCGCAGTACTTTAAGAGCCTGTCCAACTGCCTCAGCCGCGGCAAGCTCTACGTGAGCGCCTACGGCGGCGGCACGGCCAATACCGAGTTTGAGTTTATGACCGGCAACTCCATGGCCAACCTGGGCTCGGGCGTGTACCCCTACACCATCTACAACATGGAAACGACCGGGAACCTGGCAGAGCAGTTCAAGTCGCTCGGATATTCCACCACCGCCATGCACCCCAACCACGCGACCAACTGGAACCGCGAGAACGTGTACAAGGACTTTGGCTTTGACCAGTTCCTGTCCATCAACGACTTCCAGGGAGCCGACACCCTGCGCGGCATGGTGACCGACCAGGCGACCTACGACAAGATTCTTGAGCTGCTCGACCAGAACGCCGATCCTCAGTTTATCTTCGACGTGACCATGCAGAACCACTCGGGCTACGACACGGGCCTGCTTCCGGTCGACAAGCAGATGCACCTGAACATCGACACGACCGACCTGGACACCAAGACCGTCGAGGACGGCACGCTCTCCGATGTCGACGAGTATGTCTCGTGCATCGAGCAGTCCGACCAGGCGCTTCGCTACTTCCTCAACGCCCTGAGCAAGCTCGACCGTAAGGTGGTCGTGGTGTTCTGGGGCGACCACCAGCCGTTCTTCCCGTCCAAGTTCAACGATAAGTGGTTTACCGGCGAGGACGACGCCACGCATCAGGAGCGCCTGTGGCAGACCGATTACATCATCTGGGCCAACTACGACGTTGCCGGCTGCGACCAGACAAGCGAGGTCGACGACCTGTCCACCAACTACCTGTCCACGCAGCTGATGCAGCTGATCGGCGCACCGCTGACCGACTATCAGAAGGCGCACATGACGCTGCGCGAGTCGCTGCCCGCTATCAACTCCGTGGGCTACGAGGACGCCAGCCTGCGCTGGGCGCTCTCCTCCAACGTCACCGGTGACGACGCCGCTGCCGCTGCCGCAACCAAGGCGCGCGAGGATTACGCCAAGATGCAATACTACGAGATGTTCCGCGACGGCAAGAACGTGTACACCGAGCACTTCCAGACCGAGGCCAACGAGACCGACCCCAACCTGGCGCCGGGTACGACCAAGATTAAGTAGCGGGCCTGTATCCCGGTTCGTCTGCCCGGCCGGCGCGGAATGTAAGATTCCCTGCTCGGGCAGTCCTGCTCGCACGGAGAGCACATTAAGTGCTCTCCGGCTCGTGCGGAACTCGCGATGAACCTTACATTCCGCGCCGGCCGGGCAGACGCCTCGGTGTTGAAGCGCGGCTTGTCATGGGGGAATCTGCTGAATATATATAAGTTGAAGGCCACGTCATGTGGCCTTTTTTGTATCCGGAAACCGTGTCCCAGAATTCACGTCCGGAACGGGATGCAGTTTCCGCTTACGGCCCCGTTGGGAAACTGCATCCCACTCCAAAAGCAAATTCTGGGACGCACTTTCCGAATCCCCATCCATCCGGAAAGCCCGTCCCACTCTGAATACATCCAGCGAACGCATGCGAGCGTGTCGTCCAGGTGTTAGCGTCGGATTATTTTAGCCAAATATAGTCGGCCGAGATTGACCAATCCCGGCCGACCCATTTTAGCC
>CAVEET010000131.1:0-22661 GCA_963614835.1 Bulleidia sp.
GGCCCGTGGGTTATACCCTAAGAGCAAACCACCCTTTTTAAGGGTGGTTCTGATTGGAGGAGAACGCATGCGGCCCGGTGGCACTCAGACAAAGCGCGGCGCCGCGGTGCGCATACGACGCCGACTGGGCTTGGCGCCGCGGGCGTACGTGCTGCTGTCGTGCTCGCTGGTGCTGGTCATAGCTGGCGTTTCTGCCTATGGCATGACCGTGCCGTCCATGATGCAGGCGCATGCCGCACGCGAACCGCGCGTGGGGCATGAGGTCAAAAGTGATCTGGGTACCACGACTGGATATGCTTGGGCAAGTGTGGTCGCGCATATTGTGTTTGGCACCGACGATGCGGACGGCGCCGAGGCCCCGGACAACGAAGTCATGCTTGCCAATGGCAAAACCATCGTGCTCACCAACACCAAGATCATCGATCGGTTGTCCAACAATAGCGTGGCGGCAACGGTGAATAAGGTCGAGCAGCAGAAGGAGCAGGACGCCCAGCAGTTCGGAAAGCCCGGTAGCTCGGATACTTCTGGCTCTGGCTCGGATTCATCGAGTTCGGGCGGTGGCTCTGGGTCGGGTTCCTCTACCGGAGGGCCTGGAAACGGCGGCTCGACGGGCGGCAACACTGACAACGATGCAAACTCCGGCGGCCTTTCCGCTGCCGAGGAAGAGAGCATTCACAGTTGGCTTGTGACCAAGTACAACATGCTCGACGGCTATGTTTCTCGTGCCAATGACGTAGTCTCGACCTATAACTCTACGGGAGATCCCAGGCCGTGCGACAGCCTGGTCGGGGAGATGTTTGTCATTCGAGCCGAGTTCGGTCGTCAGACATTCTCGCCCCGGTCAAAGTGGTATCAGCAGTATGCCAATCTGTGGGGCTGTTACACCAACCTATGTCAATGGGTCGGCCATTACGGCGATGATGACGTCGCGCTCGGTAACTTCAACAATAACGTGGCGGCGCTTGCCCTATGATGACCGATCTTGCATCCACCACACCACAATCGCTCGGTCGCGATCCCATGGTCGGCCTGCGCCTGGCGCGTGTCGACGGGTTTGAGCCGGCCATTGCGCTCGGTCAGGACGAACTGCCTGCCTATCTGCGTCGTTTTACGATGCTGTTTGCCGACGATGCCACCATGTGCCGTGGCGGTATCGGCCGCGTGACGCGTGCCGTCAACGCCCAAGGCGAGGCCGTGGCACTCAAGCAGCTCATCTTGCCGGCGCGCGATGAGTTCGACGACGATACCGCTCACGAGGCGCTGGTCGCCAAGTTCAAGGCGGCGTTTCGCGAGGAATACGAATGCCATCGCGCCCTTTCGGGCCTTAAGGGCTTTCCCCGCCTCTATGGCTGGGGCGAGGTCGACGGTGTGCCTGCAATTGTCATGGAATGGGTCGAGGGCGAGACGCTTGCCCGCTTGCGTTCGCGACTCGCCGTGGACGATGCCGGACGCCTGTCGCCGCTTGTGGCGGCGCGTCTGGGTCGCGACCTGTTCGATCTGCTCTGCCGTATGAGCCTGGTGGGCGAGGGCTTTGTCCATCGCGATATCTCGCCCGCTAATATTATGGTGCGCACGGCGCGTCTACCGCTTGACCGGCAGCTTGCCGAGGACACCTTTGACCTGTGCCTGATCGACTTTGGCTCGTCGCTGGCGCTCGAGCCTGCGTCGGCTGTGGCCGGTACCGGCGGCAAGGCGTCGTTTACGGAGCGTTATGCCACGCTGCGTCGCGCGACGGTTGCCTATGCCCCGCCCGAGATGCTCACCGACGATATTCCCGATCTGCGCGCTTTGCGTATGTCGCCGGCGATCGACGTCTATGCCGCGGCAAGCACGGTTTACGAGCTCATTGCCGGCGTCGCGCCATACGAAGCCGCGCCGAGCACTTCGGGCACCTCGGGTTCGCGCAAAAAGACGCGCGACATCGCGAGCCCCTACCGTCTCAAGATGGACACGCGGCCCGACTATCCCATTGGTGCCCATGCGCCCGGTTGTGATTTGACTCAGCTGCTTCGTCGTGAGCCCGATGTGGCGCTCGCCGCGGCCGAGCAGGCCCAGCAGCTAGGGCTTGAGCCGGATTCCGAAGAGCTACGCGATGCGCTGGCGTTTGTCGATGCCCAGCTGTTCGACGTGGTGATGGCCTGTCTGTCCAGCCATCAAAAAGATCGTCCCGAGCCGGCGGCGGTCGAGGCGGCGCTCTCGGCGTTTTGTGACCACTATGCGCAAAATGTCGGTCGTTCGCTCCGCGGCGAGCCGCTCACGCCGTGCCCCATGGATGCGTCTGGCCGCGCGGTTCGTCGCGCGCTGATGGTCGGCGCGACGGTCGTCTGTGGCGTGGTTTGGGCTGTGATCGTGGTTTCGGCCGCGCTGCTGGCGTCGGGCGCTCGCGTGACGGCGACTTTGGGATCGCTCGTGTGGTCTGGGTCGCTACCGGGTATTATTGCCGCACTGGCGTTGGCGCTGCCAGGCATAGCCGGCGTTGCCGCGGGGGCGCTTGCGCGCGATCGGCGCTCGGGCTTCCTGCAGGGTGTGCTTGCGCTTTCTGCCTGCGAGGTTCCGGTGCTGGTTGTGGCTGCATGTAGCGTATTTTCCCAACGCGCCGTGATGGGCGGCCTTGTTGCCGCTCTGGTTGCAACCTATACGCTTACGTGGTTTTTGCTTGCGATGGGCTTTGCCTTTGAACTTCCCGTTTCGGCACCGCGACGCACAAAAGCCCAGATGGCGACTCCGCTTGCCGGTGGAGCCGCAGCTGCCCGTACTTTTGGCGGACCTGTCGAAGTATCGTCCGATTCTATTTCTACGACTAAGGAGGCCTAGGTCATGGCATCTCAAGTTGAGCTCACCCCATGCGGGGCCATGTTTGACATCTTTAAGCGCGCAGCGCATCTGAGCCATATCGAGCTGTGCGGCTTGGTGCTTTCGTCCCGTCCGCTCGCCGACGGCCGCAGCCCGCAGAGCCGGGCCGCCGATCGCTCTTGGGTTTCCCGCTTTATCGTTCGCGCGCCGGTCGGCACGCTTCAGCAGCGCTACTTTGCCGAATACGGTACCTCGGCTGCGCGTATTATGTCGCAACTGGCCCTGCGCCAGCGAAATCCCATGGACTCCACGGCTGTGATCAATATGGTGTGCGGTCCTGCAGGTGAACCGATGGTACGCGCGCTCGAAGAGTGCCACCAAGACACGAATCTCTATCGCAACGCGCTCGATCGCCTGTCCCAGGCGGCAGAACTCATGCCTGCCGAGCGCGCCGAGGCCGTGCTGGTGCTGTTTGTCGCCGTCGGCTGTTCGGCGGATGTGCGGTCCTCGGTGAACTATGCTATCGACTACGCGCACGCGACCTGTGGCGGAGGCACCTCCACGCCGCGTTCGCTTGGCATGTCGATGACCGCAGGCGAGCGCGAACCCGCCCCGGCGCACCCCTTGGGCTTGCTGCGCGTGCAAAACAGTTTTGTCGTGAGCGCCCCGCGCTGGATTCAGCCGAGTGAGCGGGGTGTTGAGATTGGCGCGCTGGCCACTGGTGAGGGCGATATTACCGACGTCGGCGACGATGTCTCGGCCCGCCATGCCCATATCTGGTGCGATGCTCAAAATATCTGGCACGTCGAGGACTTGTCGTCCACCAACGGAACCGTGGTGGTAAACGGGGCCACGCGCGTCTGCATTCAGGTCGAGCCCGGCCGTTCCGCCCAACTCAATCCCGGCGACGAGCTCAAGCTCGGCGAATCCACTACCTACGCCATCCTCTTCGGTGCCCTCTAGCCAGTCCTGCCAAATGATCCCGGCAGTCATCCAAGGTAAACCTTTACCGCCCGCCTATATTTGCCGAAATTACACTTGACGGCGGGGTACAATAAACCCGCATGCGGATTTCCGTTGCGGGCGCTTCCCATCGCCGGGGCGTGCCCGGGAGCATCCGGCATGCGGCCTTTGCGGCGCTCGGTCATGTGCAAGACGGGTAGCTGGGCTTGTGGAGCGCGTGCAGCCCTCCTCGCCTCGGCATGCCTTCTCTCCACGCCATGTACCTGCTGCTGAGCCTGCCTGCCAGATGATTGGAAGCAACAGCGAAAATCCCATCACGCCAACATCCCGGCGATCGCCGGGGCCTGTATACCTATATGAGAGGAGAGGGGTATATGGCGCGTAAGTTTAAGTCTATGGACGGCAACGAGGCGGCCGCATATGTTTCGTATGCGTACACCGAGGTAGCGGGAATCTATCCCATTACGCCGTCCAGCCCGATGGCCGACCATGTCGACCAGTGGGCGGCCCAGGGTCGCAAGAATATCTTCGGCACCCCGGTCAAGGTCGTCGAGATGGAGTCCGAGGCAGGTGCAGCCGGTACCGTTCACGGTTCGCTGGGCGCCGGTGCTCTGACCACCACCTACACGGCTTCTCAGGGTCTGCTCCTGATGATCCCGAACATGTACAAGATCGCGGGCGAGCAGCTCCCGGGCGTCTTCCACGTCTCCGCGCGTTGCGTCGCTTCCCACGCCCTGAACATCTTTGGCGATCACTCCGACGTCATGGCCTGCCGCCAGACCGGTTTCGCCATGCTCGCCGAGGGCAACGTCCAGGAGGTCATGGACCTCTCGCCGGTGGCTCACCTTGCCGCCATCGAGGGTAAGACCCCGTTCCTTAACTTCTTCGACGGCTTCCGCACCAGCCACGAGATCCAGAAGGTCGCCATGTGGGACTACAAGGATCTGGCCGAGATGTGCGACATGGACGCCGTCCAGGCTTTCCGCGACCACGCGCTCAACCCTGAGCACCCGCACACCCGCGGCAGCCACGAGAACGGCGATATCTTCTTCCAGAACCGTGAGGCCTGCAACAAGGTCTACGACGAGCTTCCCGCCGTCGTCGAGGGCTACATGAAGAAGATCAACGAGAAGCTCGGCACCGATTACGGCCTGTTCAACTACTACGGCGCTCCCGATGCCGACCGCGTCGTCGTGTGCATGGGCTCCTTCTGCGACGTGCTCGAGGAAGTCATCGACTACCTCAACGCCCACGGCGAGAAGGTCGGCCTGGTCAAGGTCCGTCTGTTCCGTCCGTTCTCCATCAAGCACTTCGTCGACGTTCTCCCCGAGACCGTCCAGAAGATCGCCGTTATGGACCGTACCAAGGAGCCGGGTTCCATCGGCGAGCCGCTCTACCAGGACGTCGTCTCCGCTCTCTACGAGGCCGGCAAGACGGGCATCAAGGTCGTCGGCGGCCGTTATGGCCTGGGCAGCAAGGACACGCCTCCCGCGTCCGCGTTCGCTGTCTTCGAGGAGCTCAAGAAGGACGAGCCCAAGCGCGAGTTCACCATCGGCATTGTCGATGACGTGACCAACCTGAGCCTGCCCGAGGCCGAGGATGCGCCCAACACCGCAGCTCCCGGCACCATCGAGTGCAAGTTCTGGGGTCTGGGTGGCGACGGTACCGTCGGCGCCAACAAGAACTCGATCAAGATCATCGGCGACCACACCGACAAGTACGTCCAGGCCTACTTCCAGTACGACTCCAAGAAGACCGGCGGCGTCACCGTCTCGCACCTGCGCTTTGGTGATTCTCCGATCCGTTCGCCGTACTACGTGACCAAGGCCGACTTTGTCGCTTGCCACAACCCTAGCTACATCGTTAAGGGCTTCAAGATGGTTCGCGACGTCAAGCCGGGCGGCACCTTCCTGGTCAACTGCCAGTGGAGCGACGAGGAGTTCGCCGAGCACATGCCCGCCGTGGCCAAGCGCTACATCGCGAACAACAACGTCAACGTCTACCTGATCGACGCTATCGACCTGGCTGCCAAGGTCGGCATGGGCAAGCGCACCAACACGGTGCTCCAGTCCGCCTTCTTCGCGCTGGCCAAGGTCCTGCCCGCCGAGGACGCCCTGCAGTACATGAAGGACGCGGCTACCAAGTCCTACATGAAGAAGGGCCAGGCCATCGTCGACGCCAACCACAAGGCCATCGATGCCGGCGCTACCGCTTTCCGTAAGTTCGAGGTTCCGGCCGACTGGGCTACCGCCGAGGATGCCGCTCCCGTCGAGCTCTCCGAGGAGACCAAGTCCGCTATCGCCCAGCAGGTCAAGAACCTGCTCGAGCCCATCGATCGCATGGACGGCGACAGCCTGCCTGTTTCCGCCTTCGTCGATTGCGCTGACGGCCAGTTTGAGCTGGGCGCCTCCGCATACGAGAAGCGCGGCGTCGCCGTGGTCGTTCCCCACTGGGACGAGACCAAGTGCATCCAGTGCAACCAGTGCGCCTATGTGTGCCCGCATGCCACCATCCGTCCGTTCGCGATGACCGAGGACGAGGCTGCCGCCGCGCCCGAGGCTACCCGCACGCTCGACGCCATGGGCCCCAAGGCCAAGGGCATGAAGTTCACCATGGCCGTGTCCCCGCTCGACTGCATGGGTTGCACCAACTGCGTCAAGGTCTGCCCCAAGGGCGCCCTCGAGATGGTTCCCACCGAGCAGGAGATGGACCAGCAGCCCGTTTGGGACTATATGGTCGAGAACGTCTCCGAGAAGAAGGAGCTCATCGCGGCCAACGTCAAGGGCAGCCAGTTTAAGCAGCCCTACCTGGAGTTCTCCGGCTCCTGCGCCGGCTGCGCCGAGACCGCCTATGCACGTCTGGTGACCCAGGTTGCCGGCGACCGCATGTTCATTTCCAACGCTACCGGCTGCTCCTCCATTTGGGGCAACCCCGCTGCCACCGCTCCTTACTGCAAGGACAAGGACGGTCACGGCCCGGCGTGGAACAACTCCCTGTTCGAGGACAATGCCGAGCACGGTCTGGGCATGGCCGTCGGTTACGAGGCCGTCCAGAAGAAGCTGATCGCCGCTACCCAGGACATCATCGCTGCCGATGGTCCGTCCGATGAGCTCAAGGCTGCCGGCCAGGCTTGGATCGACTCCGTCAACGACACCGAGGCTTCCAAGACCGCTGCCGCTGCCTACGTTGCCGAGCTCGAGAAGTGCGGCTGCGACGCTTCCAAGGCGATCCTCGCCGACAAGGCTTACCTCACCAAGAAGTCCTTCTGGATCTTCGGCGGCGACGGTTGGGCCTACGACATCGGCTTCGGTGGCCTGGATCACGTCCTGGCTTCCGGCCACAACGTCAACGTCTTCGTCTTCGACACCGAGGTTTACTCCAACACCGGTGGTCAGGCCTCCAAGGCCTCGAATCTGGGCCAGGTCGCTCAGTTCGCCGCTGCCGGTAAGGTGACCAAGAAGAAGTCCCTGGCCGAGATCGCCATGAGCTACGGCTACGTCTACGTGGCGCAGGTCGCCATGGGCGCCAACCCGGCTCAGACCCTCAAGGCCATCCACGAGGCCGAGGCCTACGACGGTCCGTCCCTCATCATCGGCTACAGCCCCTGCGAGATGCACTCCATCAAGAAGGGTGGCATGCAGAACTGCCAGGCCGAGATGAAGAAGGCTGTCGAGTGCGGTTACTGGAACCTCTTCCGCTTCAACCCCGAGGCTGCTGCCGGCAAGAAGTTCTCGCTCGATTCCAAGGAGCCCGCGGGCGGTTATCAGGAGTTCCTGATGAACGAGGCCCGTTACGCTTCGCTGACGCGTTCCTTCCCCGAGCGCGCCGAGGAGCTCTTCAAGGAGAACGAGCAGGCCGCTATGGACCGCTACGCTCACCTGCTGAAGCTCAAGACGGTGTACAACGAGGCCTAGTTCTCCCACCGCAGGACCTGAGGGCTGACCTTCGCGGACGTCCTCGGACATGAAAGAACCCCCGCTGCGCACTACGTGCGGCGGGGGTTCTTTCGTCCTGCGGAGTGTCCGCGAAGGTCAGCCCTCAGGTCCTGCTACGACTACGCCCTCGGATTGTGTGGGCGGATGAAGGACGTAGTTGGCCGGGTATTCCGTCCCCTTCGCTGTTTCGCGGCTTTGCCGCGAAACCTCGCGCCACTTTGGGGATGGATGGGGGACTTGGCTGTTGCGCCTTTCCGGAGCGCTTCTTTATTCCTTTTGCTGGATGAAAAGCCCCTTGTTTTTGCAGGGGTGCATACTCGACTTATAAGTGCATAGAATCTCGTATAGCGCGAGTAAGATATTGCGCTGTCCGTTTTGTGTTTAGCAGAGATGTAGTTTGCATAATCCCACATAATCCTCGCTTCATTTAAATAAAGTCGCACGTAAATTACGTAGATATGTCTGAGCTGGAGTTCTGTACGCTGAGCGGACAAAAACGACCGTTCACCGTTCCGCTATTTTCAAAATGAATAAAATGAGCGATAAAGAGAATATAAACCTTAATAAACTCGCGTATCGCACGGACGCGGGTTATTAATGGGTTGTAGGCCTTTTACAGAAAGGATTCCAGCAATGTCTAAGCCTCTTGGCAAGCCCGATCGTATTGTCGTCGCCCTTGGCGGCAACGCCCTCGGCAACAACCCCGTCGAGCAGATCGAGGCCGTGAGCAACACCGCCCATGCCCTCCTCGGCCTGATCGAGCAGGGCAATGAGATCATCATCACCCACGGCAACGGCCCGCAGGTCGGCATGATCCAGAACGCCTTCGCCGCCGCCCACGACGCCATCGGCACCCCCGAGATGCCGCTGCCCGAGTGCGGCGCCATGTCCCAGGGCTACATCGGCTATCACCTGCAGCAGGGCATCGGCCGCGAGATGCACAAGCGCTATAAGCGCTGGCACGCCGCAACCGTCGTCACCCAGATCGAGTGCGACCCGGACGATCCCGCGTTCAAGAACCCGACCAAGCCGATCGGCCCCTTCTACACCGAGGAGCAGGCCAAGGAGTTCATGGCCGAGGACCCCTCCAAGGTCTTCGTCGAGGATTCCGGCCGCGGCTGGCGTCGCGTCGTCGCCTCCCCCGATCCCAAGAAGATCGTCGAGGCCGACTCCATCCTCAACCTGCTCGACAACGAGTTCATCGTCATCGCCTGCGGTGGCGGCGGCATCCCCGTCGTCCGCGACTACGAGAACAAGGGCTGCTACAAGGGCGTTCCCGCCGTCATCGACAAGGACCTGGGCGGCGAGCTGCTGGCCGAGGACTGCGACGCCGACGTTCTGTTCCTGCTGACCGCCGTTGAGCATGTCGCCATCAACTTTGGCAAGCCCAACCAGGAGGAGCTCGAGGACCTCACCGCCGACGAGGCCGAGCGCCTGGCCGACGAGGGCCAGTTCGGCAAGGGTTCCATGGAGCCCAAGGTCCGCGCTGCCATCAAGTTCGCCCGTTCCCGCAAGGGCCGCACCTGCATCATCGGCGCTCTGGACAAGGCCGCCGAGACCATGGCTGGCCTCTCCGGTACCCGTATCCACGAGTAGTCTCTACTCTGTTGCCTCTCTCGTGGGCGCCAGGCAAAGCGCCCACAAACTAGCCTCTCTTCATGAGCCCCGCAGTCCGCTCCGACTGCGGGGCTTTTGCTATTCACCTGGTCATTGGGGACGTTCTTAAATGACTAGTCAAACAAGAGCGTCCCCAATGACCACTCATTTAAGTCTGTCCCCAATGACTAGTAGTAGGCCCACATGGCTTCGACTTCGTTGAGGACCTCTACGACGCCCCAGCGGCGGGCGCTGCGGCTGGCCGAGTTGGGGTCGTAGACGCCAATCTGGTTGGCGTCGTCGATGCCGTAGAGCACGATGTAGTGGCCTACGTTGGTAAACGTACCGGGGCGCACTGCGGCGATGACGGGCGCACCCGAGCGAAGTGCTTGGGTAATCGATTCGCGATCGTTATAGAGCTGTGTTCCGTTGAGCCCCAGCTGCCACGCACCGCCTGTCATAAACGACCACTCGGTGGCACCGGTGGGGGCGTAGTTGCCGGCTTCGGCCAGTGCGCATATATCGACCGGCGTCTTATCGGTGTGGCCGGTCTTAAAGATATAGACCATGGTGAGGCAAGTGGGACCGCAAGCGTTTTCGCGAATAGTGCCGCCGGCATAGGGCAGCTCCGACCATGCGGGGTCAATTTGGTAGATGTGGGGCATGGTGCCGGCCTGCCATTGCGAGCGTGGGGTCGAGAACGCAAAGGAGTAACCGGGCGCGACGGGAGCTTTAAGCAGCTTGTCCTCGGCAGTGGGCTCAAGACCGGCTGATCCGTGGGAGATACAGGATCCCAAAAACACAAAGACGAGGCAGGCGGCGATGGAGCAAAGCGCAAGGCGTAGGCGGCGGGCCGGAAGCGCGTGGCTTGTGGTGTGCGACGCGGGGTGAGGGGCGGAATTGCCGCGATCGCGTTGAGGTCGCGAAAAGGAGCGCTTGACGTAGTAGTCGGTCTTACGGCGATCGTAGCGGCGTGGCTGCAATGTGTCGGTCTGACGTTGGCGTGTGCTCGTACTCACGCGGTCTGACTGCTGCACGGTACGGCTTTGCTGCCGCGAAGAAGCCCCGGGCTGCTCTTGGGGGCGCTGCGGGTTGTCGTTGTCGGAGGTGCTTCTGGGCGTTGGCGTGGTGCGGCCGGCAAGGCGCACGCTTTGTGGCCGTTGGTCGCCGTCATTGTATCCGTATGCCATTCGAATCACCTTGCCTCATGTGTAACTTGTCTATCCTACATAAAAAGATGCACGACACATGGGTATGTGCGCCAAAAGCCTGACAAATGGTATGAACGTTGCCGCGCCGCGCGCCAAGCGTCACGGCAACAGGTCTTCAAAAGCAGACAAGATGAAAACGTCCAAGACGAATGACGTCTCCCGCCGTTCGTCCCAAAAACGGCGCCGCTCGTTTTGCAGTTCTGCCTTCGGTCGAGCTACAAGCGGCGCTGCTGTGCCAAGGCCGTATCTTAAAGCCACGAAATAAAAGCGCGCGGCAAAACAGACCGCGCAAGGGGTGACGTCAAGGGGCGTCAAAAAGGAAAGGAGGGGAACAATGGCGGACAAGAACGCAGAGGTTGCAGTCGAGGATAACGGCGGCATGAAGAAAACGCTCTCGCTCTGGAACTTCTTCACCATCGGTTTCGGTGCCATCATCGGTACCGGTTGGGTTCTGCAGGTCGGCGACTGGATGGTCGTGGGCGGCGGTCCCGTTCCCGCTATGATCGCATTCCTCTTGGGTGCAATCTTCCTCGTGCCCGTCGGAGCTGTTTTCGGTGAGCTCACGGCTGCTATCCCCATCTCGGGCGGCATCGTCGAGTATGTCGATCGTAGCTTTGGCCGTACGCTGAGCTACATCACCGGATGGCTTTTGGCCCTGGGCAACGGCATCCTGTGCCCGTGGGAGGCCATTGCCATTTCGACCCTCGTGTCCGAGATGTTCGGTAGCCTGCCCGGTCTTGAGTGGCTGCGCGCCGTCAAGCTCTACACCATCCTGGGGGCCGACGTTTACCTGTTCCCGACGCTGATCGCGCTCGGCTTTGCAGTCTACGTCATCTTCCTCAACATCCGCGGTGCCAGCTCGGCCGCCAAGCTCCAGGCCTTCCTGACCAAGGCCCTGCTCTGCGGCATGCTGCTCGCCATGGGCGTCTCGCTGTTCACCGGCTCGCCGGACAACGCCATGCCCGTGTTCTCCCAGGTCGCCGGCGCTGGCGGCGGCAAGGCCGCTACCGAGAGCACCAGCCTGTTCGCCGGCATCGTGTCGGTCCTGGTTCTGACTCCGTTCTTCTACGCCGGTTTCGACACCATTCCTCAGCAGGCTGAGGAAGCAGCCGAGGGCCTCAACTGGAACAAGTTCGGCAAGATCATCTCCCTGGCCCTGCTGGCCGCTGGCGGCTTCTACATGGTCTGCATCTACTCGTTCGGCACCATCCTCGACTGGCATGAGTTTGTTAAGAGCCCGGTTCCCGCGCTTGCCTGCCTCAAGGGCATCAACATGCTCCTGTACCTGGCCATGCTCGTCATCGCCACGCTTGGACCCATGGGCCCGATGAACTCCTTCTACGGCGCCACGAGCCGCATCATGCTCGCCATGGGCCGCAAGGGCCAGCTGCCCGAGCAGTTCGCCGAGGTCGACCCCAAGTCCGGCGCTCCCAAGCTTGCCTGCGTCGTTCTGGGCGTCATCACCGTCGTCGGTCCGTTCCTGGGCAAGAACATGCTCATCCCTCTGACCAACGTGTCGGCTCTCGCCTTCATCTTCTCCTGCGGCATGGTCGCCCTCGCTTGCCTGCGCATGCGCTTCACCGAGCCCGACCTGCCTCGTCCCTACGAGGTGCCCGGCGGCAAGTTTGGCATCGGCCTCGCTATCGCTGCCTGTGCCATCATCATCGGCCTGCTCGTGATCCCGTTCTCTCCCGCCTCCCTCAACATGGTGGAGTGGAGCATCGTGATCGGCTGGTTGGCTATTGGCCTGGCCCTCATGGCTTTCACCAATTCCCGCAAAAAGTAACGCCGAGCCGGGGCGGACCAGGTGCGCGGGACCCTCTCTTCCGCGCACCGAACCCGGCATCACTTGGGTAGCTTTGTGAGGCCTTAACCCAACGCGGCCTCGCCCACTATATGGATCCATAAGGAGGAACCATGTCCACTAAGTATGCAATCGTTGGCGGCAAGCTCATCGACGGTACCGGTGCCGAGCCGGTCGAGAACTCCCTCGTTCTCGTCGACGACAACGGCAAGATCGAGTACGCCGGCGCCATGCAGGACCTTCCCGAGGGCGTTGAGGTCATCGACGCCGCCGGCAAGACCGTCCTTCCCGGTCTGATCGACACCCACCTGCACTTCTCGGGCAACTTGACCGACGATGACACCGACTGGGTCATGCAGCCGCTCCTCGAGAAGCAGGCCGTCGCCGTCAAGCAGGCCTACGACTGCCTCACCCACGGCCTCACCACCGTCTGCGAGATCGGCCGCTTTGGTATCCAGATCCGTGACTGCATCGACAAGGGCGTCTTCAAGGGCCCGCGCGTTCTGGCCACCGGCCTTGGCTTCTGCCGCGTTGCCGGCCACGGCGACTCCCACCACTGCAGCCAGGAGCTCAACAAGGAATCGCACCCCTGGGGCGATCAGGTCGACGGTCCTTGGGATCTGCGCAAGGCCGTCCGTCGTCGCCTGCGCGAGAACCCCGATGCCATCAAGATCTGGGCTACCGGTGGCGGCATCTGGCGCTGGGACTCCGGCCGCGACCAGCACTACTGCTCCGAGGAGATTCAGGCCGTGGTCGAAGAGGCCAAGATGGTCGGCATCCCCGTGTGGAGCCACTGCTACAACAACCACGCCGCTGCCTACGATTCCGTTCGCTTTGGCTGCGAGCAGTTGATTCACGGCTTCGATATCGATGAGCGCACCATGGACCTCATGGCCGAGCAGGGCACCTTCTTCACTCCGACGATCGCCTTCCTGCCCACCTGGTACGCCACCTATCCGCCCGTCTACGTTCCCGAGCTGCACGACAAGTACGAGGGCACCCTGGTCGAGAAGGAGCTGCAGCGCAACTACGACTGTCTGCGCGAGGCCAAGAAGCGCGGCGTCGTCATGACGATCGGCTCCGACTCCTTCTCCTTCGTCACCCCGTATGGCACCTGCTCCATCGAGGAGATGTACGAGTTCGTCGACAAGATCGGCTTCACCCCGGTCGAGACCATCACCTGTGCAACCCTCAACGGTGCCAAGATGTGCCACATCGAGGACGAGACCGGTTCCATCGAGGCCGGCAAGTGCGCCGACCTGCTGGTCGTCAACGGTGACGTCGCTGCCGACATCCACGTGCTCAACACCGACAACATGGACGTCATCATGAAGGACGGCTGGATTGTCGAGGCCGGCACCTTCGGCGAGGCAAACAAGTACAGCGCCTAAGCTACCGTTCATCGATGGCTTGATGTAAAACACAGTATTTGATTGCATAATGCAATGGAGAGGGTCGCTTGCGGCCCTCTTTATTGCTATGGGGTGCGTCAGTAAGAAGGAGATGACGGTGGATCTCAATAGGCTGATTCTGGGCAAGAGCTACAACTCTACCAAGGTCTTTCGTACCGCTCAGCATGTGGTTCAAGCCATCTTGCTCGGTATTGTCGTTCCGCTGCTTATCCTGCTGCTCATCTGGGATCTAACCGATAATCCCAATCCCGTTCCGGCCGTTGTCGTCATTGCCGGCTTGGTCATGCTGTGCTTCTTCTTCTCGTACGTCTTTGTCGTTCCCGACGACCTCACATCGAGCGCAACCGACCGCACGCTCGCCATCGCTTCAAAAATATTCGCCTACACGTCGCGCGGCCTTACGCCCGAAGCTGCCCTGGGCGCCTCTAAGATCATCCTGTCCGAAACTATCGCCTCTGCCATCTGCTTTACCGACGGCAAGCAGGTGTTGGCAAGCTGGGGCGAGGACTCGGCAAAATGCCCCGCGGGCACCCCGGTGGTGCTGCGGACTACGCTCAACGTGATCAACAGCGGTGAGCAAAGCGTGTTCTCGCGCGATGCCTCGACCGAGACGGGCGGCTACTTTCCGCGCCTGCGCGCCGGTATTGTCGCACCGCTTACCGTGCGCGGGCATTGCGTGGGCACGCTCGAGCTGTATTATCCCCGTCTGAGCAGCATCGATATGCGCCAGACGGCGCTTGCCTCGGGCTTTGCCGACCTCATTTCCACGCAGCTTGCGAGCTTTGAGCTCGAGCGCCAGGACGAGCTTACGGCCCGCGTGGAGCTGCGCGCCTTGCAATCGCAGGTCGATCCTCATTTTCTATTCAATACCATCAGCACCATCGTGTCGCTCGTACGTACCGAGCCGGACAAGGCCAGGTCGCTGCTGATCGACTTTTCCAATTACTACCGTCAGACGCTTTCTGATTCCGATACGCTCACCACGCTCGAGCACGAGGTGGAACAGGGTACTCGCTATATCAATCTTATGCAGGCCCGGTATGGCGACGGCCGTCTGCGCGTCTCGGTCGATATCGACTTTGAGGTGCGCGATTGCATGGTGCCGCCGTTTATCTTGCAGCCGTTGCTCGAAAACTGCATCAAGCACGCGCAGCGCGAGACCGAGCCGCTTTCTATTCATGTTAGGGCTTTCGAGACCGATGACGGTTTGGAGATCATCGTCGAGGACGACGGCATCGGTATGAGCGAAGAGGTCTGCGCGCATCTGTTTGAGCAACATCGCCGAGAGGAGCCCGAGAGCATTACCGCCGACGGCTCCGTCAAGCGAGGTTGCGGCCTGGCGCTCTTCAACGTGCTTCAGCGCATCCATTTCTTTTACGGAGAAGATTCCGGCATGCGCGTGAAGTCCCAGGAGGGCGTGGGAACGCAGGTCATCGTCGAGCTGAACGGCGAGCCGCATGAGCCCGCGCCGTTGACGGCGTAGCACGCGGTTGGATTGAGAGAAAAAGAGGGGAAGCACATATGTCCGAAGGCTGGAACATCTTGGTGGTTGATGACGAACCTCCCATTAGGGCTGAGCTACGCTATCTGTTGGAAAAGGATACGCGTGTGGGCCAGATTGCCGAGGCGGGCAATGTCACCGAAGCCGTGGAGTCGATTCTGTCGAACAAGCCCGACGTGCTGTTTTTAGACATTACCATGCCCGGTCGCTCGGGAATTGAGCTTGCCGAGACGCTGCAGAACCTAAAGACGCCGCCGGTGGTTGTGTTTGTGACGGCGTTTGCCGAGTTTGCCGCCGATGCGTATAACCTCGATGCCGTCGACTATGTCGTCAAGCCGGTCGAGGACGCACGCCTGTCAAAGGCACTCGACAAGATCGAGGCGGCCTTGGGTGCCCGTCGTGTTATCCATACTCCGCGCCAGCCTTTGCGTCTGACGGTGGACCGCGGGGGCAAAAAGGTGTTCATTCCCGCCGCAGACGTCTGCTACTTTGAGGCGCGCGCCGATTTTTGCAACGCCGTCTGCGCCGAGGGAACATACCTGATCAATGAGTCGATTTCCTCGCTCGAGCGGCGCCTGGCCTCCGAGGGCTTTATCCGTGTCCACCGCAGCTATCTGGTCAATTTGGAAGACGTGCACAATGTCGAGATCGGTTCCACGGGTCTTATGGAGCTCAGGCTCGATCGCGTAACCTCGACGGTGCCCGTGTCCCGCCGTCGCGCTGCCGAGGTTAAAGCACACTTGGGGCTTGCGTAGACGGTCTGCGTGCCGTCGTTTGCCATCGCAGGTTTGGCATGGGCGCGCGGTGGGCATAATGGGTGGCATCGAATGAAATCGAAAGGATCATTATGCCCGCGCTTATCACCCATCATCTGTTTGGCGAGGAAAGCATCGACCGTCTTCCGCAGGGCGTCATCACGTCCGATGAAGAGCGCATTGCCTTTATCTTGGGCAACCAAGGCCCCGACCCGTTTTTCTTTCACATTCTGACACCGCGTGTTTCCGACTGCACGCTGCTGGCGCAGGTCATGCATCGGTCGCGCATGTCTCGCCAGTTCGCGTGCCTGCGCGACGGCGTGTCGCATCTGCTGCCGCGCGACGCCAGCTTGGGTCGTGCCTTTGCGCTGGGCCTGCTGTCTCATTACGTGCTCGACCGCAACGCCCATCCTTTTGTCTATGAGCAGCAGTTTGGCATCGTGGAGTCCGATTCAGAGCTTGAGAATTCGAGCAGTCAGGTCCATGCCGTGATCGAGAGCGACCTGGATGTGCTGATGCTGCAGCTTAAACGCGATGGCGCTACGGTCGACGATTACCCGCCGGCGGGCGAGATCGTCACCACCGATCGCATCAATCGCGTGGCCGGCGTGCTGATGAGCTATGTTGCCGGACGCGTGTACGGCATTGACATTCCGGCGGGGGAGTACGGTGCTGCCGTTGCCAATATGCAGCGACTTTACCGCGCGATTGAGCCGGCCGGCTCCGCAAAGACGCGCGCGATCTCGCTGGTTGAGGGCTTGGTGCACGACTACTCGCTGCTCGACGGCCTTGCCCATCGCGTGACGACGGAGCTGCCCGAGCGCACCGGTAACCTGGGCCATCTGACATGGAAGAATCCCTTTACCGACGAGGTCTCGAACGAGAGTTTCCCCGAGGTCTTTGATCGCGCGCTGGTCGATTACGAGTGCACGGTCGCACGTTTTATCGAGACCGGTGACATGGATGCCGTGACCGGCCACGTCAACTACAGCGGTCGCGTGCTCAATGCCGATGAGGAGTTCGACCGCGAGGAATAGGGCCCGTGCGTGCCCCTTTGCCGAATCCTTACCGGCGGTTCTGGACAATTGGGGTACGATGAACTAACTGCATATCGGGCGAATACGAAGGGTCCCTGTCCATGAAATACACCAAGCTCGAGCGTAACTGGGTTATGTATGATGTGGGCAATTCGGCCCTCGTGCTGCTCAATACCTCGGTGGTGCCCATTTACTTTAACGCCATCAATACCGGCGCTTCTTCGGCCGACCTGGTGGTCGCCTGGGGCAATGCGCAGACGATTGCCTCGCTGGTCATCGCCATGCTCATGCCCATTCTGGGCGCGCTTGCCGACTACGCCGGCAACAAGATCAAGTTCTTCTTGGGCTTCTTCCTCACGGGCCTGGTGCTTTGCCTGGCGCAGGCTATCCCAATGTCCGCCATGGCATTTTTGACCGTGTACGTGCTGTGCACCATCGGCCTTAACTCTTCTATGACGTTCTACGACGCCATGCTGCCCGACATTACCACCGACGAGCGCATGGACGCCGTGTCCAGCTCGGGCTATGCCTGGGGCTACATCGGTTCCACCGTGCCGTTCGTCATCTGCCTGGCGCTCATCATGGGCGGCCCCGCTCTTGGCGTCCCCACCATGCTGGCAACGCGTCTGTCGTTTATCATCACTGGTGCCTGGTGGCTCATCTTTACCCTGCCGCTCATTCGCACCTATAAGCAAAAGTACGGTCGCGAGCGCGGTCCCGAGGACACTATCGGCCACATCGTGGGCGGTGTGTTCTCCGAGGTCGGACACACCATGCGCGAGATCGCCCACAACAAGACCGTGCTGGTCTACATGATCGCGTTCTTCTTCTATATCGACGGTGTGCACACGGTCATTTCCATGGCCACCAGTTACGGATCGGCCTTGGGCATCGATTCGACGCAGCTGGTGCTGGCGCTGCTCGTCACGCAGTTCGTGGCCTTTCCGTCCGCCATCATCTACGGCAAGCTCGCCGGACGCGTGGGCACGCTCAACATGATCTTGGTGGCAGTCGCCGCCTACATGGGCATTGTGCTGTTCGCCGCGTTCTTCCTAAAGACCGCCTTTGAGTTTTGGGTGCTTGCCATTATGGTCGGCCTGTTCCAGGGCGGCGTGCAGGCGCTTAGCCGTAGCTACTTTGGCCGCATTATCCCCAAGGAAAAGTCCAACGAGTACTACGGCTTCTTTGACATCTTCGGTCGCTATGCAAGCGTCATGGGCACCTTCCTGGTGTCGGTCGTCACCTCGCTGACCGGCAACCCGTCGCTGGGCGTCCTTTCCATTGGTGTGCTGCTGGTCGTTGGCTTTATGCTGCTGGTCCGCCTGTCCCGCATGACTCGGGCGGCAGGGCATGCCGCATAGGAGCGAGCGGCTATTGTGCCTGTCCACGGTACTCTTTTGGGGTTATCCGCAATAAACATTGCGACTTGCGAGCAATGATTTGCCCAAGTGGGTATGATGGAATCAGCTAGGTCGCGGGGCGTCGCCTGTGTTTGGCGGCGTCCCGTTTTTGTGTTGCAGGGAGGGTAAGGCATGAACGTCACAGTCGTGATTCCAACGTATTGGGCGGGCGATGACGCTTGCGCAAACGCCCCTGGCACTTATGACCATTCGACGCGACTCAACGCCGACAATCCCGAACTCGACCGCTGCCTGGCCTCGCTTGAGCAGGTGCGTAACATCCCACGCATCATCCTTTTGGTGGTCTGTCCCGTTTCTGCCACAGCCGATGTGTCGCTGCGCGTGCACGAGATTCTCGACGCGCATCCCACGCTCAAGGTCACCGCTGTCACCAACACCCAGGCCTCGCGCATCGCAGACCGGGTTGCTCAGATCGCGCCCAAGGGTTCGGGCGAGTGCGTGAGCCTGCGAGGCTACGGTGCCATCCGCAACATGGGGCTAGCCTGTGCCGCTGTGCTGGGGCATGACGCGGTTATCTTTTTGGATGACGATGAGACTGTCATCGACGCCGACTTTATGAAGCGCGCGACCTATGCGTTGGGGCAGCAGACGCGTCAGGGCTTGCCGATCTTGGTCAAGAGCGGCTATTTCTACGATCGCGACGGCTCGCCGCTGGCTCCCACGGACAAGGCGGGCATCTGCCATCGTTGGTGGACCAAGCGCATCGAGTTCAACCGTTGGATGAAAAAGGCGCTCTCGGGCACCCGCATCTCGCGCTCCAACTACGTGTGCGGCGGCCTGATGGCCCTGCACGCCCGCGCCTTTACGCGTGTGGCCTTTGACCCGTTTATCACCCGCGGCGAGGACTTGGATTACCTCTTTAACATGCGCATGTTTGGCTACGACGTGTGGTTCGATAACGAGTGGACCGTGCGCCATCTGCCTCCGGAGTCCGAAAAGCGCTCACCGCGCTTTATGCAGGATGTATACCGTTGGTACTACGAACGGGCCAAGTTGACATTCGCCGCGCATCAAAAGGAGCTCATTCCCGTTACGGCGGCATCGCTCATGCCCTACCCGGGCCCGTGGATTTCGCGCGAGCTCGACGACCGCGTGCGCAAGACCGCTATGGTCCGCAGCGTGTTTACCCGCGAGCATGAGGGCTACCTGCGCATTTGGCGCCATGGTATCGGCGAGGCAAAGGCCTATGCGCGCCAAAACGCTGCAAGCTACCTGCGTTTCCAGAGCTTTTGGCCCAAGATCATGGACGGGCTTTGGCGTGACGCACAACTGATCAGTATCCTGGAGGGGGCCGAATGATCGACCGCCGCGCCCAGCGCGATAGTTCAATATCAATCTTTCGCATCATTGCCGTTGCCTGCGCCATTTGCGTGCTGGTGTACTTTATTTTTGCCTTGGTGACCGGTATCGAGCCGATCGCCACGGTGATTGCCTGCGCGCTGCTGTGCATCTTTCTGTGCATCTTTATCTTTTTGACGCTCAATCCCGATTCGGTGCGCTCCCAGTACACCGAGGAGACGCTCTCGGTGGCCTCGGCCATGCTCGAGGACATTAAGGGCGGTCTGACGCAGGAATCGGCGCTTTTGGTGTGCCGGCGTATCCTGCCCGAGACGCGCGCCATGACGGTGGCCATCACCGACGAGGGCAACGTGTTGGCCTGCGCGGGCGAGTTTGAGGAAAAACTACTGCCAGATTCTCCCATCCACACGCTTGCCACACGCTACGTTATCGAACATGGCATCGTGCAGTCGTTCAACCGTATGGTGGATGTCGTGGGCTCGGATGGCTCGCACAACCAAGTCCCCGCCGGCATTATCGCCCCCATCAAGGTGGGCGATCGTACCGTCGGCACGCTCAAGTTCTACTACAAGACCCCGCGCGCCGTCGACCGTACCCAGTACGCGCTTGCCTCGGGCTTTGCCGAGATCTTGTCCACGCAGCTCGCCATCCACGAGCTCGAGGTGCAAAAGGAACTCACAGCGCGCGCCGAGGTGCGTGCGCTGCAGGCGCAGATTAACCCGCACTTCCTGTTCAACACGCTGAACACCATTGCATCGTTTACGCGCACCGACCCGCTGCGGGCCCGCGAACTGCTTCGTGAGTTCTCATCGTTCTATCGTGCCACGCTCGACAACTCGGGATCGCTTATTCCGGTCTCGCGCGAGGTCGCACAGACCAAGCGCTACCTTACCTTTGAGAAGGCCCGCTTTGGCGAGGATCGCGTGCTTGCGACGTTCGATGTGTCCGAGGACGTGGAAGATACGCTGGTGCCGGCGTTCGTGATCCAGCCGATTGTCGAGAACGCCGTACGTCATGGTATGGGCGATGACGACGCCCTGAGAATCGACGTGACCGTTCACCAAGACGGCGAGGATGCAATCTTGATTGCCGTGGCCGATAATGGCGTGGGCATGGATGAGGGTACCGCCGCCAGACTGTTTGACGAGCGTTCTGCCCGTCCCGACGCCAGCTCTCCCCAGGGTGGCGGCGCCGGTGTGGCCATGCACAATATTTCGGAGCGCATCCATCGCTTTTATGGGCCGCACTCCTATACGCGTGTCGAATCGGCGCCGGGCAAGGGCACCAAAGTGCTCCTTCATCTTGATTTGTCAGAGAGCATCTTCGACATTCAAGAGTAAAATAAAAGGCTACGGGCTCAACGTCATGCGACGGATGCCCGGCGTAGTTAGTTGACGAAAGGTTTTATCCCTATGCTGCGTGCGATGATTGTGGATGATGAGGCGCCGGCTCGCTCGGAGCTTCGCTTCCTGCTCGAGCAAACGGGCAAGATCGGCACGATCACGGAGGCGTCGAGCGTCCGCTCCGCCATCGAGATGCTTATGGAAAGTCGCGTGGATGTCGTGTTTCTCGATATCTCGATGCCCGGTGCCTCGGGCCTGCAACTTGCCGAGGCGCTGCATAAGCTCAAAAATCCGCCGGCGATCGTGTTTGTGACTGCGTATAGTGACCATGCGGTCGAGGCATTCGACGTGGATGCCGTCGATTATCTGATGAAGCCGGTCGAGGAAGCTCGCTTGGATCGCGCGATCGAGAAGGTCATGCAACGCACCAAGCCGGTTACGGACAGCAAGGTGACCATCGAGCGTATCCCGGTGGAAAAGGGCGGCCGCAAGGTGCTCATTCCCGTGGACGACATTCGCTTTATCATGGCCAAGGACGATTACTCCTGCATCTATACCGTCGATGATCGCTTTTTGTCGACGACCTCGCTGGCGCAGTTTGAGGCCAAGCTCTGCGACTTTGGCTTCTTCCGTGTTCACCGCCGCTATATCGTCAACTTGGCGTGCGTCACGGATGTGGAGACGGTGCCCTCGGGCGCCATCCAGCTGGGCATTACGGGCGTCGACGAACGCGTGCCGGTTTCGCGCCGCCGCGTCGTGCCGCTCAAGAAGGCTCTGAGTCTCTAGCACACTGGCCCCGCAGCCCTGTAGACCCATCGTCTGCGGAGCCGTGGGGCCTTTTTGTATGTATCTGCCGAATCGTTTTTTGCGGAAGGGATCCCATGAACAGTGCAAGCGCCAAGCGTATCGACATCATCTCGGACACCCACGGCTATTTATCGCCTGCGCTCCTGGATGAGCTTGAGGGCGCAGACCTGATCATCCACGCCGGCGACCTCACGTCAGAGATGGACTACGAGCACCTATGCACCATCGCCCCCGTGCGGGCCGTACTGGGTAACAACGATTACTACCGCGACTACGGCCCCGATGTAGACCGTCTTGCGCTCTTTACCTACGAAGGACTCAAGTTCGCCGTAGCCCACTACCGCGAAGACCTTCCGGTGGGATCCGTAGACGTAGCCATCAACGGCCACACCCACGTAACCAAAGAAGCCCAAGTGGGCCGTTGCTTAGTCCTCAACCCGGGCAGCGCCAGCTACCCCAGAGGCACCCGAGGCCCCACCATGGCCAGAATGCTAGTAAAAGACGGCAAGATCATAAGTACCAAGTTTATTGACCTAGACTAACCGCAACAAAAACGGGGGATGCACAATGCATCCCCCGTTTTTCTTTGAGCCAAAGGCCGAAGTTCAACAAGATCCATCAGACCAACCCCGCCGAGGAGCACGCGGGCTAGCCGCGCAGCGGCGCACGCCCGCAAAACTGGTTGAATAATGTGACGGCAGGGAGGGTCTCCGGGGCTGAGGGCGGGGGTTAAGTTTGTCGCGAGTTCCGCACGCAAAGGAAAGCACTTAATGTGCTTTCCGTC
>CAVEET010000132.1:0-2260 GCA_963614835.1 Bulleidia sp.
AGATGATGTTGTGGACCCACCGTTGCTCAAAGAAATGAAGAATCGGCTCAAACAAATCCATGTAGGGAAAACCTCCTTATGATCGTCCAACCATGATACCCACCAAGAAGCCCGTCCGATCAAATTCGGACGGGCTTCTGTGCTCGATATGAGGTTTACGCGGCGGGGCTGCAAGGCCCGGCGGTGTAGCTTAGCGTCGACGCTTCCAGATAATGCCGAGCATGATGACGATGATGCCGCTGATAAGGCACGCGCCAACTACTGCCAGCGTGCGGTCTCCCGTTGCGGCGAGCTTACCGGTCGTCTTCTTGGTGATGACCTTCGTGGTCGTCGTGTCCGTCTTAGGCGAGGGCTTAGGCGTCGGGGCCGGTGTGGGCGTGGGGTCCACGGCAACGGAGCCAAAGCTGATGGTGCCGGCGAGTCCAACCATCTTGCTCTCCCAGCCGTTTTGCCCAATCAGCGCCCTCAGCGCCGCCTCACACGTGCCCCACTCGGTGCGCTTGGTGGCGTGTGCGAAGGTGGGGAAGTCGGTCGTGTTGGTAATGATGTAGTTGTTGGTGGCGACGGTATAGGTCTTGGTGGGATCGAGCGTGCTGCCGTCCTTGGTGAGTGTGGCACTCACAATGCGCTTGCCTTCGGGCTGCGTCCAATCAATCGTCACGTTGATGCCGCCAAAGGAGAGAACGCTGCCAGAGTCATCGCGCCACTTGTACTTGTCTTGCGCCTCCTGCTCGGTATGACCGGCTGCCACGTAGGCTTGCTGAAGCTCATAACTGTGATTGCACTCGTCGCTGATCTGCAGCGAGTGCTCGAGCGCTGCGAGGAAGTCCGCACCGGTCATGGTCCAGGTCTCCACGGTGTTGCCGTAGGGCGAGATGGCGGTCACGTTGCCGGCGGTCACGTTGCCCGCCGCGATGCCGCCGCGGATGCCGCCAGCGTTTTCGATAGCGAGGTCTGCGCCCGTCAAGGCAAGATAGGAGCCGCAAATCACGTGGCCGATGGTCTGGGCTTTGGTGGTGTCGTCCTCCTTGCTGGGGCGGAAATCGGTGGTGCGCACCATTTCCCAACCATGCGTGCCTGCGGCGTCCTCGCCGTAGAAATAGTTGGTGGTGGATGTGCCGAGCACCTTGTTCGATTCGTTTTCAAAGGCCTCGTCGAGCGGCTTGATCTTGTTGCGGACGTCTTCAAGGCGGCTTTGGTAGTCGGAGCCCTTGTCGGGGTCTGCCAAAAGGTCGTTGACGTTCTTGGCGGTGTAGAGCTTCTCGTCGCTGCCGTCTGCAGGGACCGTGACCGTGTCATCGTCGGTCGTCTCGGTGCCATTCGTGTCGTACTTGTACGGAATGGAAAGCAGCCCCACCTCGGCAAAGGCGCTGCCTGCCTCAACAACGTGGATCGTCTTGCCGTCGGCTCCCGTCACCTTCTCGTTAAGGTTGATGTGCTCGTGGCCTGCGATAAGGGCATCGACGCCACGGAGCCGCGTGGCAAAGGTCTTGGCGTTGAGTGTATGCGCGATACACACAACAACATCGCAGCCCTCCCTGCGCAGCTGCTCTGCCTCGGTATTGATGGCGTTCGCGGCACTCGAGAACGACGTACCCGCGACCAGGTCCGCGCGCAGCGAGGATTCCAGCGACTCATCCATGGCGCCCACGACGCCGACCTTGATTTTGTAGTCGAATGTGGAGTGATCTTCGCTATCCTCCCAGGTGCGATCGAGCGTCTTCGTGATGCTCGAGCTCCATACGCCGCTCGTAGACTTTGCGTTCGCGCAGAGCATGGCGAAGGGCGTGCCAGTGGTGCTGTAGCTGGTCATGGTGCGGAGTTTGTCCGCGCCGTAGCTCCAGTCGTGGTTACCTGGCGTGGTCGCGTCGTAGCCGTCGGCATAGAAGGTGTCCATGAGCTCGGCGATGCTCTTGCCCTCACTCATGGTGGCGAAGGACTGTCCGTGGAAGGTGTCGCCCGCATCGAGCAAAAGATCGGGGGCGTTGCCCTGGGCGCTATAGAGAACCGCCAGTCCGTCAAAGCCCACAGTGCCAGTGCCCTTGCTTTCGTTGTAGCTGTACTTGTAGCTGCCGTGGATGTCGTTGGTGTGCATGACGGCCACGGAGCCGTCAATAGCGGCGGGCAGGTTCCCCGCGAAAGCGAGGCTTGGGATGCCTGCGAGCGCGCCGGCAAACAACGCGGCGGCTAACGCAAGGCGGGGGAGTCTTTTCATGGCAGTTTCCTTAGTCCTTAGCCAGAATGTCTGGTTGAATATCGG
>CAVEET010000133.1:0-11484 GCA_963614835.1 Bulleidia sp.
GGAGAAGGGCAGCTCGGTGTTGTGCGGGTCGGTATAGCGCAGGTAATACCAGCTGGAGCAGGTGAAGGTGTCCATGGTATCGGTCTCGCGCTTGGCCGGGCGACCGCAGACCGGGCAGGTGGTCTCGTAGAACTCCTTGCACTCGGCGAGGGTCTCGCCTGCGCCCAGGTCCAGGTTCTCGGGCAGCGTCACCGGCAGCTGATCCTCGGGCACGGGCACGATGCCGCAGTGCTCGCAGTGGATGGCCGGGATGGGGTTGCCCCAATAGCGCTGACGGGAAATGAGCCAGTCGCGCAGACGGAACTCGACCTTGCGACGACCACAGCCCATGGCCTCGAGGTCGGCCACGATTGCAGCCTCGCCCTCGGAGTGCTTACCGCCGCGCATGCCGGTGTACTTGCCTGACTGGACGAGCGTGCCCTCGGCAGCGTGAGCGCAATCCCAGTCGACGGTCTCGGCATGGAAGGTATCGATGGTCTCGCCGCTGGCCTCGACGGCAGCGCGATCGTCATCGTCCAGGATGATCGGCACGATCGGCAGGTCGTACTTACGGGCAAACTCAAAGTCGCGCTGGTCGCCACAGGGAACGGCCATGACGGCGCCGGTGCCGTAGTCGGCAACGACATAATCGGCAACCCACACGGGGACCTTCTCGCCGTTGACGGGGTTTACCACATAGCGGCCCGTGAAGGCACCGTGCTTCTCGAGGGTGCCCTGGGCACGCTCGACGGCAGAGATATGCTTGGAGTCCTCGACGATCTTGGTGACGGCCTCCTCGTACTCCGTGCCCTCGACGAGCTCGTGCAGGCCGGCGTACTCGGGAGCCAGGACAAAGAAGGAGACGCCAAAAAGGGTATCGGCACGCGTGGTGAAAACGGTGATCTTGCCCTCATCGCCCTCGATGGGCACGCCATCCTGGTCGCACAGGGTAAAGTCGACCTCGGCGCCCTCGGAGCGACCGATCCAGTTGGCCTGCATCTGCTTGACGCGCTCGGGCCAGCCGGGGAGCTTCTCCAGGTCGTCGAGCAGCTCCTGAGAGTACTCGGTGATCTTGAAGTACCACTGCTCAAGGTCGCGCTTCTCGGGCTCGGTGCCGCAGCGCCAGCACTTGCCCTCAGTGACCTGCTCGTTGGCCAGAACGGTCTTGCAGGTGGGGCACCAGTTGACCGGGTTCTTCTTGCGGTAGACCAGGCCCTTTTCCCACAGCTTCTCAAAGATCCACTGACCCCAGCGGTAGTAGTCGGGGCTGCAGGTCTTGACCATGCGATCCAGATCGTAGGAGAAGCCCATGCGCTTCATCGTGGCGAGCGCCTGGTCCATGTTCTTATACGTCCAGGCGGCAGCCTGCGTGTTGTGCTTGATGGCGGCGTTCTCGGCGGGCAGGCCAAAGGCGTCAAAGCCGATGGGATGCAGCACGTCAAAGCCGCGCATGCGGGCCTGACGGGCCATGGCATCGCCGATGGTATAGTTGCGCGCGTGGCCCATGTGCAGGTCGCCCGACGGATACGGGAACATCTCGAGCACGTACTTCTTGGGCTTGCTGTCGTCGGTGTCGACGGCAAAGAGGTTGGAGTCCTCCCAGGCCTTCATCCACTTGGACTCAATGGCCTGCGCGTCGTAGGCAGGGATCTCGTCCTTATGATCTGTGCAATCGCACATATCAGCTCCTTTAATCTTAGCTGGGGTCGGGCGGCTTGGCTTTGTTCGCTACTGCGGACAGTCCTGCGCAAGACGAAGAGCACATTAAGTGCTCTTCTTTGCATGCGGAACTTGTAGCGAACAAAGCCAAGCCGCCCGACCCTAAGGTTAACTTGACTGATGATAGCAAATACGACAAGCGAGATGCCTGCGACTTGCAGGCATCTCGCTTTATCTAAATAACGTGGTTGATACTCAACCTTTATGTGAAGCTCTTATCCTATCGATAAGACACAGACTGCTGCGAATCCTTGACCACAACGTCGTGGGCGCCGCCTTCGACGATTGAGGTGGAGCTTACCAGGGTCAGGCGTGCCTTTTCCTGGAGCTCGGGGATCGAGAGGGCACCGCAGTTGCACATCGTGGACTTGACCTTATAGAGCGTGCCGCCCACGCCGTCCTTGAGGGAACCGGCGTAGGGAACGTAGGAGTCGACGCCCTCGACGAAGCTGAGCTTCGCGGCGCCGCCCAGGTCGTAGCGCTGCCAGTTGCGAGCACGCGCAGAACCCTCGCCCCAATACTCCTTCATGTACTGACCGTTCACGTTGACGCGCTCGGTCGGGCTCTCGTCAAAGCGGGCGAAATAACGACCCAGCATCATAAAGTCGGCACCCATGGCAAGGGCGAGCGTCATGTGGTAGTCATAGACGATACCGCCGTCGGAGCACACGGGCACGTAGACGCCGGTCTCCTCGTAGTACTCGTCGCGGGCGCGGCAGACATCGATCAGCGCGGTGGCCTGGCCGCGACCGATACCTTTGGTCTCGCGGGTAATGCAGATGGAACCGCCGCCGATACCGACCTTGATGAAGTCGGCACCGCAGTCGGCCAGGAAGCGGAAACCCTCGGCGTCGACGACGTTACCGGCACCGACCTTGACGTCCTCGCCGTAGTTGGCGCGGATCCACTCAATAGTGCGCTTCTGCCACTCGCTGAAGCCCTCGGAGGAGTCGATGCACAGAACGTCGGCACCGGCCTCGATGAGCAGCGGCACGCGCTCGGCATAGTCGCGGGTGTTGATACCGGCGCCGACCATGTAGCGCTTGTCGTTATCGAGCAGCTCGTTGGGGTTAGTCTTGTGGCTGTCGTAGTCCTTGCGGAACACAATGCCCATGAGGTGATCGTAGTCGTCAACGATGGGCAGGGCGTTGAGCTTGTTGTCCCAGATGACGTCGTTAGCGACCTTGAGGCTGATGTTCTTGTCGCCCACGATGAGCTGTTCACGCGGGGTCATGAACTCGGAGACCTTCGTCTGGTGGTCATCGCGGCTGGGGCGATAGTCACGGCTGGTGACGATGCCCAGGAGCTTACCCTTGGGAGTGCCGTCGTCGGTGACCGGCATGGTGGAGTGACCGGTCTTCTCCTTGAGATCGATGACCTGCTCCATGGTCATGTCGGGGGTCAGGGTGGAATCGGACTGAACGAAGCCGGCCTTGTGATCCTTGACGGCCTTGACCATAGCGGCCTCGGACTCGGCGCTCTGGGAACCGTAAATGAAGGACAGGCCACCCTCGGTAGCGAGCGCGACACCCATGTCGACGCCCGAGACGGACTGCATGATGGCGGAAACCATGGGGATGTTCAGGGTGATTGCCGGCTTCTCACCGCGCTTAAAGCGGGTTAGCGGCGTCTTAAGAGAGACGTTGTTGGGGATGCACTGCGAGGACGAGTAACCAGGGACCAGCAGATACTCCGAAAACGTGTGGGACTCACCGGGAAAGAACGTAGCCATGTTTCTCCTTTTTCCATGCGACCGGTCGGCTGCAGGCCTCGTAGGACCCAGCCCAACCTTGGGCGCCCAATACTGGGGAAGTATCTTAACGCACTTTGACTGCTACAATGCATGTTTTAAGAAGAGCACACGAGGGTTTGACGCAGGCTTTGCGTTTGCCCAGCAAACACTTTAGCGGGGAGACGTGGAGCACATGGAGTACAAGACGACGGCAAAGTTGGTCATTCAAGCGTGCGACAAAGATCTGCCGGGCGTGTTCGGCCACGGCTGCGTCTTGCTGCTGCAGGGCATCGCCCGCGAGCACTCGCTCAACCGCGCCGCCAAGAGCATGGGCATGGCGTATTCCAAGGCCTGGCGCATTGTGAACGAGGCCGAAGGTCAGCTGGGCTGCAAGCTCATCGAGCGCGACGGCGCCCGCGGATCCACGCTCACCCCCGCCGGAGAGCGAGCCATAGCGGCCTACGAGGAGCTGCAGACCGACATCAACAACGTCATCGCCACCAAAGCCAACGCCCTCATCGCCAGCATCAAAGGGTAGCCAATTTGGGACGGGGCTTTTTAGCCACACAACCCCTTCTCATAAGTTGCGGTGAAATAGGGACTGTTTATGCGGTTAAAGCCGTAAATCAATCCCTATTTCACCGCAACTTATGAAGTCGAGGATGATTTAGCTAGTTGCGGAGGGCGTTGTCCAGGGCGGCCGCAACTATCAAGGGATTGTCGGTGCCGGCGAAGAGGCGGACGGTACTCCCCTGCTTGCCGCGTGGGGCCGAAAGGCGCGTCGCTGCGCCGCCGGCGGGCGATGTACGAAACTCCCCCGGCAAAGCATCGAACAGCTCTCCCGCGCTACGCTCGATAAGATCAAATTCAACTGCCGGGCCAAAGCCGTGCTCGAGGATTCCCGTTGCAGCCGCATGGTCGGGATGCGAGCTCAGCCCGGGATAGCGCACGTTGCGCACCATCTCATTGGCGGCCAGATACTCGGCCAGCGCACGTGCGCGGTCGAAATGCGCCTGCATGCGGGCATCGAGCGTGTCCAGCCCGCGCTCCAGCACACCGGCCTCGTCAGCAGGCATATCAAGCTTGGCCAAGCCACAGCCCTCAAGCAGGGCATGCGCGCACTCAGCCGCGGCATCCACGCGATGGCGCTTGAGCTGCGAGCGCGCGACCGATACGGCAACCAACTTGCGCGGAGCCTTGCCGGCGCACACGCGATCGAGCGCCTCAAGCGACAGCGCAGCACCCAGCCGCAGTGAATCGCAGCCAAAAGCCGACGCCACCGTGTTATCCGCCACAAACAGCGCGTGGGCCACGCGAGCCGCGCGGCCCAGAGCGCGAAGGTCGGGCACACGCAGACCAAGCCCGCCGATGGAGTTGACGAACCACCACAGGTGCGGACCCTCGGCATCAAACGAAGCATCAAAACCCTCGGACGCAGCGGCAAACGCCTCGGCGGACGGCGAGCCCACCAGCGCGACATCGCAGCCGTCAAATCCGCTCGCAAACGCATCGGCAAAGTCGTCCGCAAAGGCAACCAGACGATCGCCGGGACACACAATCCCCAGCTGCGGCAGCGCTGCTGGCACATGCGAGGCCGCAAGCAACCGCGCCTCACGCGCGCCGGCTCTCAAAGCCCAAGCCTCTTCTAGCTGTTGCACGTCCACGCGGCACCGTCCCTTCATAAGCAAAAACCCACGATGCGGATGTTTCCCGCATCGTGGGCAACGGCTGCAGTATAGCGCCGATATGCGACGAATCTCCTAGATATTGAGCGCGTGATAGGTCACGCTCGCACCCGGAGCGTCAACGGTCACGCCATAGGCCTCGGGATAGATGCGCGTCGAAAACACGAGCGCACCATCGTTCACAAACACCTCGACCGACGAGGCATCGCCAACAATGCGCACGTTACAAACCTCGTCGACGGGCTCCCAACGCACGGTACGACCGCAGCCGGCAGAAGCGCGACCCTCATCGGTAAATCGCATCTCAAAGCGCGAGGGCAGTTCGCCCTCGGCGGGCACAAACGACAGCTTCAGCTCGCCATCAACGGTCGCGGTAAACGCACCGTCGACACCGTCAACAACAACGTCAAAGCAGATATCATCGGCAACCTCCAACGAGCCCTCCCCCACACGCACCGAGGCATAATGGTGCTCGATCTCGCGCGCCGGCTGCTGCAGCACCACGCCGCCGTCACCGGCCGTAAGCTCACGCGGCACCGTCATGCAGTGCTGCCAGCCGCACGCCACGGTAGGCGCGTTGTCATAGGTCGGCTCATCGGGCATGCCCATCCAACCGATCAGAATGTGGCGACCATCCTCAGCCGTAAACTCCTGAGGAGCATAGAAGTCAAAACCGGCGTCCCACAGGCGGAAATCGCCCAGCTCATAGGTACCGTCACCACCGGTGATGTTACCTATTACAGGCATGTAGCCAGCGGCATATACATTACCGCGGTCCCAACGACCGCCCTCGAGCCCCTGGGGCGAGAAGGACAGGTACTTCGCCGGTACGCCGCAATCAGCCTCGAGCTCCAGATACCCCGGGCACTCCCACATAAAACCAAAACGCTCGGGCGTAGACACGCGGCTCTCGAGCTCCCAACTCAGCATATCGGCCGAGCCATACACCAGGATCTCGCCAACATCGCGCCCGGCACCCTCGCCGTGCATCACACAAAACCGGCTCTCGACATGCGGCCCATCCACGCGACGACGCGCGCCCAGCACCATGTGGTAACGCCCATTATCATCGCGCCACACCTTGGGATCGCGCACATGGCAGGTCAAATCCTCGGGATAATCCTCGGACGCCAGCACCACACGCTTTTGGCTGAACTCCCGACCGGCAAGGCCATCAACGCTCTCGACATAAACAGTATCGGCGCGGCGGCCGGTATTGACGTAGTCGTACGTGCCGTCTGCATCGGAGAGTTTAACGTTGCCTGTGTACAGTACGCGAATGCGGCCGTCCTCGGCAAGCGCGGAGCCCGAATACACGCCATGGCAATCGAACGGCTCGTCGGGCAGCAGCGGGGCGCCAACGTAGTCCCACGTCATAAGATCGCGGCTTGTGGCATGGCCCCACATCTTGACGCCACCCTCGACATCAAACGGCGCATACTGAAAATAGGCATGGAACACGCCGCCCGCTTGGCAAAGACCATTGGGGTCGTTGAGCCAGCCCGCCGGCGGCATAATATGGAAGCGCTGGCCATATGCGCCATGACCGCACTCAGAGGCGGCGGTGTCAACAGCGGCAACCAGCTTTGCAAGGTCGCGACCAAGTGCATTAGACATATCAAAGTCCTAACGGATCGAAAGTAACAAGGCGCCAGAGATCGACACCAGATACGGGAAACGCCCGCGAGCATACAACCCGCGGGCGCCCCTCAATCAAAAGCTCTTAGGCCTGCTCGGAAGCCTTGGGCTCGTCCTTGTACAGGACAAACGAGACGGCAAAGGAAACCAGCGCGGCGACCGCAAACATGATCGCGTACTGCACGGGCTGGGCCAGGCACAGCAGGATACCGAAGATGCCGGTAACGCCGGTGCCGGAAGCAGCAAGCGAGGTGAGTGCGCAGACCAGGGCACCGCAACCGCCGCCGATGCAGCCGGCGATGAAGGGCTTAAAGAAGCGCAGGTTCACACCAAAGATGGCAGGCTCGGTAATACCCATGAAGGCGGACAGGGCCGAAGGAAGCGCCAGGCCCTTGATCTTGGCATCGCGGGTCTTAAAGGCAACGGCGAGCGCGGCGCCACCCTGGGCGATGTTGGCGGCACTGGCGATGGGCAGCCAATAGGTCACACCGTACTGGGCAAGCTGACCCAGGTCGATGGCGGTGTACATCTGGTGGATACCGGTAACGACCGTGGGGGCATAGAACAGGCCAACGATAAAGGAACCGATTCCGAAGGGCAGGGTTAGCAGGGCCTGGATCAGACCGAGGATGGCATTCTCGGCCCACACGAAGATGGGGCCAACGGCAACAAGCGTCACGAGCACGGTCACGAACACCGAGACGAGCGGGGTCACAAAGAGGTCGAACATCTCGGGAACGATCTTGTGCAGGCGCTTCTCGAGGAAGGCCAAAATTGCGCAGGCGATGACGATGGGGATCACATGGCCCTGATAGCCGACCCACTCAAAGCTGTACACACCGGGAATGACGGTAACCATGGTCTGTACGCCCTCGGAGGCAACCGTGTAGGCGCTCTGCAGCGAGGAGTTAATGAACGCACCGCCGACGACGGCACCCAGATACGGGTTGGCGCCAAAGGCCTTGGCGGCGGAGTAGCCGATCAGGATCTGCAGAATGCCAAAGGACGTGCCCGAGACCAGGTCGGCAATCTTGTAAATAAAGTTATTGGTGTCGAGCGCGATAAAGCCGTTGGAGGCCATAAAGTTGAGGGCGCTCATAATGCCCAGCAGCAGACCCGAAGCCACGATGGCGGGGATGATGGGGACAAAGACGTCGCCGAGCACCTTAATGGCACGCATAAAGATGTTCTGCTGCTGTGCCGCGGCCTCCTTGACCTCGGCCTTGGTGGCAGCCTCGACGCCGCTGAGCGCAATGAACTCTTCGTAGACCTTGTTGACGGTGCCGGTGCCAAAAATAATCTGGAGCTGGCCCTGAGCCTCAAAGACGCCCTTGGCGCCGTCGACATTCTCGATGGCCTCCTTGTTAACCTTGGAATTATCGGCAATCACCAGGCGTAGACGCGTGGCGCAGTGTGCGGCCGAAACAACGTTGTCGGCGCCACCGACGTTGTCGAGCACCTCTTGGGCTGATTTGCGGTAGTCCATAACTTCCCTTTCCTCCAACGGGCGCATGTGCACCCGGCCATCTTTGACACATACACTGTAATCGTTTTCAGTTTGATATGACTGTAATCGTTTTCATAGTAGGGTGAACGGTAGGAAAAAGCCGGCGAATGGTAGTTTTGAGACAAAAACTGGGGACTCAAAGGCAGGCAGACGCGTCCAAGGCCTAGACATTCATAAGCTGATGGCCGAGCTTGAGCGTCTTGAGACCGCTCTCCCCCTCCTCGCCATCGAGCGCGTTGAGCAACATATTGGTCGCCTCGACGCCGCTGGTCAGGTAGCCGTAATGCACGGTGGGAATGCCGCCCGTCAGCGCGCGCAAAAATGCGTTGTCGCCGAAGCCGCTCACGCGACGCACGCCCTCGCCCATGCCACGCACCTCGTCAAGAGCGCGCAGGGCGCCGGCAGCCATAGTGTCGGTCGCGCACGCGATAAACGAAACATCGGGGGCATCGGCAAGCAGCTCGCGCGCAGCGCGATAGCCCGAGTCGAGCGTAAACGAGCCCAGGCGAATCAAGGCGGCATCGAGCGGGTTACCCGCGGCGCGCAAGCCGGCCTCAAAACCGCGACGGCGGTCATAACCGGCCGCGCGGTCCTCTTCGGTAACTCCGATGTAGGCGATCTTGCCATCCACCCGACCCGCAAGCGCACGGCCGAGCTCAAAGGCAGCCTCGTAATCGTCGTGATAGACGCACGCCGCGCCCTCGACATGTTGGCCGATCAACACAATGGGCACACGGCACGACTCAATCGCGCGACGGTGCTCGTCGGTGATCATAGTTGCCACCAGAACAATGCCGTCAACCGGGTGGTTTTGGAATAAATCGAGGTATTCGAGCTCACGATCGGCCGCGTTGTCGGTGTTGGCAAGCAGCATCTGGTAGCCACGGCGACCGAGCACCTGACCAATGCCGGCGGTAATGCGGCTCACGGATTCCGAGTTGATCTTAGGTACGATGACGCCGATGAGCTTGGTGGAACCAGTGCGCAGCGCGCGAGCCTGGCTGGATCGCACGTATCCGGTCAGCTCGATTGCCTGCTTAATGCGCTCGGCCTTGTCCGCCGAGATATATCCACCGTTGAGGTAGCGCGAGACGGCGGCGCTCGAAACGCCGGCCAGCTCGGCCACATCTTTCATCTTAACCACGAGCACCCCTGTCATTGAAATCGCTTTCACCATAATACCCGCGAACGCGCTCAATGAATCAACTCGCCCATCCAGGTCGAGCAAACGTCAGCGAGCGGGCAGCTGCCGTGGCGAGATGCCGCGAAAGAGGAGCGAAGCGTACTTTATGTACGCGAGCGACGGTTTGAGCGGCAGATCGCCCGGCAGATGCCCACGCAGCGTCGAGCGGTCCGGCGTTTGTTAAAACGCCGGAACATAGTTAGCCGTGATATTCGCCGTTGTACTGGATGAGCGTCAGGTCCTCCACGCCGTCGAGCGCGCGGATGGCGTCGGCATAGGGCATATCCACACCGTCAGAGAACACCTCGACGGTCATCTCGACCTTGTCGCCGCGCATGGTCTTGGACTTGACGGTAAACTTGGTGCGCCCAAACGCGCGCACGATATCGTCGCCAGTGGTCTGACCCGTGTAGTGGATGACCATCATGTAAACGCGCGCCTTGTCCTGGTGGCTCGCAAAGCCGGCAATCATCACCACGATCACCACCGCCGTGAGCCCCACGAGTGCGTACATGCCGGCACCCGCCGTAATGCCCGTGGTAATGGCCCAAAACAGGTACAGCAGGTCGAGCGGGTCCTTGACCGCCGTACGGTAGCGGACGATAGACAGAGCACCGACCATACCGAGCGAGATGACCACGTTAGTCGAAATCGCGAGCGTGACCATGCAGGTGAGTACGCACATGCCCACGAGCGTCACGGCAAAGCTACGCGAATACACCACGCCGGTAAAAAAGCGCTTGTACACGTAATAGATCAGGATGCCCATGGTGAGCGCCACGAGCAGCGACAGGCCAATCTTGGCAGGGTCGACCTGGCCAAACGCCTCCAAGACGGAGTTCTTAAAAAAGTCCCTGGTGCTCATGGTCTAAATATCCCCTCGGTTCTCAAAATCCGATTCCCAGTAATTAAATCCGCGCAGGTAGGCGGTCTTTTCGTAACACAGGCAGTACTTGGAGACCGCCGTAAGCTCGGCCGCTCCCGGCGGCACCATATCACGCACCAGCTGCGGGCAAAACTCCGTAAACTTGACCTCCATCACCAGCTTGCCGGGCTCCAGGACCGGCAGCGCGGGCAGCGTCGCGTCAAAGATATCGAAGCTTCCCACCGCGGCACGCACGTTCATGTCAAACGTAATGCGCACGGTGCCCTCATCCATCACCCACGGCTCGCGCTCGTAGTCAACGATGGTCCGCGGGCGCATCATGTTGCAGATGCACTCGATGTAGAACTCGCGGCAGAGCGGATAGGGGCTCCTCAGCAAAAAGTCGTAGTCGCCGGCCAGAATCTGCTCAAACTCGCCGCGCGTGAGCGGCGCGTCCTCCTTGTAGATCCAGCTGCCGAACTTCTTTTTGCGCTCGAGCTTAATCACCTTGTCGCTGCCGTTATAGATGCGCACGCGATACTTTTTGCGCATGAGAATACCGGCGTCTTTTTCCTCGTAGGCCGAGTTGCAGTAGTCGTCAAAATACAGGCTGCGAATGGTGTAACCACCCGCCCGCGCATGCTTGTCCAGTTTAAAAACCGGCGCCATGCGACAGGCAAGCGCGGAGTGCTCGCCCTCGTTAATGAGATATTTGAGCTCGTGGCGGTAACGCTCCTGCGTGGTACGCACAGGCGGAGCCGCCAAGCGCTCAAGCAGCGCGCTAGCCCTCCTCATACGTGTCCTCCACGACCTTACCGCCGTCTTGCACGTAAAAACACTTCATGCCGTAGTGCTTGCCGTCGTCGGTCACATAGTAGTCAAACGCATCTTGCCTATAACCGTCGGAGTTGGTGGCACGCACGCGCACAAAATACTGGCCGGTATCGGGCGCATCGCAGGTCACCTCGGGAAGCAGCACGTCCTCGGCCTTAAAGACCACGTCGCTAATGGCATAGTCACGAGCAAGCTCCACAGTGTAGCGAATGTCGCGCGCCTCAAAGTCGTAGGACGCATCCCAGTTAATACGCAGCTTACCGTTATCGATCTGCGGCACGCCGATGTAGAACGGCATGGGCTTTTTAAAACTCTCGCGAAAGCTCTTGTAGTTCTCCTCGA
>CAVEET010000134.1:0-6134 GCA_963614835.1 Bulleidia sp.
AACAACCGACTACAGGTCGATGTGCGATTCCTTGATCGGGAACGGCTCCGCGAAGTGGCAGGCGCAGCAGTGGCCCGGTGCGACTTCCTTAAACTCGGGAAGCTTCTCGGAGCAGATGCCCTGCGCGATCGGACAGCGCGTGTGGAAACGGCAGCCGGTCGGCGGATCCAGCGGCGACGGCGGATCGCCAGCGAGGATGATGCGCTTGCGGGTCTTCTGGATATCAGGATCGGGAACCGGCACGGCAGACAGCAGCGACTGCGTGTACGGATGGTGAGGCTCACTGTAGAGCGTCTTCCAGTCCGAAACCTCGACCATCTTGCCCAGATACATAACGGCAACGCGATCGGAGATATGCTGCACGACAGACAGGTCGTGGGCGATAAACAAATATGCAGTACCGAACTTGTCCTGGAGTTCCTTGAGCAGGTTCAGAACCTGGGCCTGAATGGACACATCCAGAGCGGAAACCGGCTCGTCGCAGATAATCAGCTTGGGCTTCAGCGCAAACGCGCGGGCAATGCCGACACGCTGACGCTGACCGCCGGAGAACTCATGAGGATAGCGGTTAATGTGCTCGGGGTTCAGTCCGACAACGTCGAGAAGCTCGCGGACACGCTCAATGCGCTCCTCCTTGGTGCCCACGCCGTGAATGGTCATGGGCTCGGAGACGATCTCACCGATAGTCATACGAGGATTGAGCGAAGCATAAGGATCCTGGAAGATGAACTGCATCTCGCGACGCATATCCTTGATCTCGTGCTTGCTCATCTCGGCAACGTCTTTGCCCTGGAAGAACACTTTGCCGGCCGTCGGCTTGGTGAGGCGCATGATGGTACGGCCCGTGGTGGACTTACCGCAACCGGACTCGCCGACCAGACCAAAGGTCTCGCCAGGATAGATCTCGAACGAAATGTCGTTCACAGCAGAGACGACACGCTTGGAGAAGCGCTTGGCGAACATGCCGGACTCAGCGGGAAACTCCTTAGAGAGGTGCTCGACCTTCAGCAGCGGAGTACGCTCGTTGGTATCTGCCATTACGCCTCGCCTCCCTTCTTGGAATCCTTGCGCGTACGGGACGTCTCAGGAGCGTTCTTGAGGAACTCGGGGTCACCGGAGTAGTGGCACGCAGAGTAGTGACCAGACTCGGTGACAACGCGCTCGGGGCGCTGCTTGCGGCACTTATCGGTCGCATAGGGGCAACGAGGCGAGAACACGCAGCCCTCGGGCAGGTTCATGAGCGAAGGCGGGTTGCCGTGAATCGGCGTAAGCGGTTTCTTCTCATCGATAGCCTGCTCCGGGATGGAGCGAATCAGGCCCCAGGTATAGGGGTGGCGGCTCTCGTAGAAGATTTCCTCAGCAGTACCGAACTCGACGGGACGACCGGCGTACATAACCATGATCTTGTCGGCCATATCGGCGACGACACCCAGGTCATGGGTAATCATGATGATGGCGTTGCCGTTCTTCTCCTGCATTTCCTGCATAAGCTCAATAATCTGAGCCTGAATGGTAACGTCCAGGGCAGTCGTGGGCTCGTCGGCAATCAGAATATCGGGATCGCAGGCAAGAGCCATAGCAATCATGACGCGCTGACGCATACCGCCAGAGAACTGGTGCGGATACTCATTGACGCGCTTCTCGGGCTCGGGAATACCAACGAGGTCCAAAAGCTCGGTGGCGCGCTTGAGCGCCTCCTGCTTGGAGTAGCCACGGTGCAGACGAAGACCCTCGCCCACCTGCTTGCCGATCTTATAGACCGGGTTCAAGGAGGTCATAGGATCTTGGAAGATCATCGCGATGTCGTTACCGCGAATGTGCTGCATCTCTTCCTCGGTCATCTCGAGAATAGAACGACCGCGATAGCGAACGTCGCCGCCCTCGATCTTTCCCGGAGGCATCGAGATGAGGCCCATGATGGTCATGGCGGTCACGGACTTACCGGAGCCGGACTCACCGACGACACCCAAGGTCTCGCCGCGATCGAGCGTGTAGGACACACCGTCGACAGCGCGAACGACACCATCCTCGGTATGGAAATACATCTTAAGGTCATCGACCTCGAGCAGATGCTGGCCCTCGGGAACCGGCTGCTCCTTCAGGTCCACATAGTTCTTGTTCTTCTTCATCCTTATGCGTCCTTCATCTTGACGTCGAGGGCGTCGCGCAGACCGTCACCCAGCAGGGTGAAGGCGAGCACCGTCGAGAGAATTGCCAGACCGGGCATGATCATCATCCAGGGAGCAGTCAGAAGATACTGCTGACCGTCCTGAATCATGGAGCCCCACGAAGGCGTAGGCGGAATAACGCCCATGCCGAGGAAGGACAGAGCGGACTCGGTCAGAATGGCGCCACCAATGTTCATAGTCGCGTAGACCACGATGGAAGCGACGGAGTTCGGGAAGATGTGACGCACGACGATACGAGCATCAGATGCACCCATCGCGCGCGCAGCGTCAACATAGTCGTTTTCCTTGACCGTCAGGATCGCGGATCGGAAGACGCGCGCAATCGAAGGCCAGCCGAGAATACCGATGGCGATAAAGACGTTCTGAAGACCACGGCCGATAACGGCGATCATGGCGACAACGAACAGCACGTACGGGAATGCCAGGAAGATATCCGCGCAGCGCATGATGATCGTATCCCAGATACCGCCGTAGAAACCGGCCAGAGCACCCATGACCAGACCGATCACCGTGGAGATTGCGGTGGCCATAATGCCGACGGAAAGCGAAACGCGTGCACCGTAGATAACACGGACAAGAATGTCACGGCCAAGGGCGTCGGTACCAAACGGGTGCTCGGCACACGGAGCCAGCAGCGACGTCTCGGCCATGGTGGTCGAGTCGGAAGCCGTCGGCGAACCGAGCCAGGGCTTAGCCCACAGATCTGCGGTCAGGGCAACCACAACGACGATGATGATCCAGCAGACACCGATAACGGCGAGCTTGTTCTTACGAAGACGCTTAAAAGCGTCGCCCCACAGTGTGCGGGACTTAGCGGGAGCAGATGCGGCCTTGGTGGCGGTAGCCTGCTCCTGAGACTGAGAATCAGTTTCCTGCATGAGACGTACCTCCCTTAGGCCTTATCCGACGGACCGCCAAGGCGGATGCGCGGGTCGAGGAATGCATAGCTAATGTCGACGAGCAGGTTGATCACCATGACGACGACGACGATGAGCGTAACGCCGCCCATAACGATGGGCCAGTCACGCATGCTAATGGCGCGATAGACCTCATAGCCGATACCGGGCCAGTTAAAGACCGTCTCGGTCAGGATGGCGCCCGAAAGCATGCCGCCAAAGTCGACACCAATATAGGTAACGACGGGGATGAGTGCATTCTTAAGCGCGTGCTTGATGATGATCGCGCGATTGGAGAGACCCTTGGCCTTTGCCGTACGGATGTAATCCTGGTTCATGACGTCAAGCAGCTGCGAGCGCATAATGCGGGCGGCGTAAGCGGTCGAAACCGAAGCCAGCGTAATGGTCGGAAGCACATAGTGCATCCAATCCTGATACTGAGAGCTGGAACCGCCGGCACCCGAGATCGGCATGGAGAATGCACCGCCCGTGGCGTCCTTGAGAATGACGCCAAAGAACAGTTGCAGCAACATACCGAGCCAGAAAGCCGGGACGGCAACGAGGATCGAAGTGGTGAGCGTTACCAAAATATCCCAGAAGGAATAACGCTTAACCGCCGAAATGATACCCGCACCGATACCCATGATTGCCTCGAGCACGATGGCGCACGCGGCAAGTTTGACCGTATACGGATACTTCTGGGCAAAGATTTCCGTAACCGGCAGCTTGCGCTGATACGAATTGCCCAGATCGCCATGAAGCAGGCCGTTCATGTAATACAAGTAACGGTCCACGAGCGACGTTTGAACGGGGTCGCCGTTCTCGTCAAGGATCGCGTTGCCATCCTCGTCCGACTGGACCAGGTGATAGCGGACGCGAAGCTGAAGCTCCACCTCGGGGGACAGAGCCTTGTCTCCACCGATCAGCTTGATCGGATCTCCCGGCACGATATTCTGGAGGGCGAACAGAATCAGCGTAACGCCCAAAAACACCGGGATGAACTGAAGCACACGTTTAACGATGTACTTACCCATACCACTCCCCTATCTAGGGATTAACCTAAATGGGATGCCGATCGCCAGACCGGCATCCCAAAATTACCATCAGCCAGTTTACCCCAGGTTAGGGAGAACTGTATGTTTCCCATGAGGTCTACGTAAATACTTGACCCTCACGGAAGCTGCAAACTCTTAGGCGAGCTCAGCGGTACCCAGCTCGGCATGCTTCTGCGGATCGACATAGAGGTGCTTGATGCGATCGGAGCCGACGATGGTGTGCGTGTAGAACATCACCGGGATGACCGGGCAGTCGGCAGCGACCATAGCGTCGGCCTCCTGCATCTTAGCAACGCGCTCTTCGTCGTCAACCGTGGTGCGAGCCTCGTTGACCTTGGCGTCGAACTCGGGGTTGTTGTAACCGGAGCGGTTGTCGCCACCGAGGGAGTCGGAGTGGAACAGCGGATACAGGAAGTTGTCCATGATCGGGTAGTCGGCAATCCAACCCAGACGACCGAACTGATAGTTGAAGTTCTGATACTGCTCGAGCAGGGCAGACCACTCAGGGGTATCGGAAGTAGCGGTAACGCCAACCTTGGCGAGGTCGCCGATGATGGACTCCATGATCTCCTTGTGGCCACCGTCCTGGTTGTAGGAAAGGGTCACGTTAATGCCACGATCGCCGTTGGCGTCAGCGGGAGCAACCTTGTCGAGGTACTCGTTAGCCTTGTCGACGTCGTAGGCGCAGAACTCCCATGCGCCCTCCTTGTAGCCATCGATGCCCGGAGGAACAATGCCGTCGGCGGGGGTACGGGTACCCTTGAAGATGGTCTTGCAGATGGCCTCACGGTTAATGGCCAGGGAGATACCCCTGCGCAGGTCGGCGTTGTTGAACGGCTCGGCCGTGTTGTTGCAGGTCAGGTAGTAGGTGGAAGGCTCGGAGCCGAGCAGCATGCGCTCGCCGTCGCCCATGGTGTAGCCGTCCTTGGACACGCCGCGATCCTTCTTGGCGGCGTCGATCTGAGCAACGGGAACGTCGCAGACGTCGAGGTTACCGGCCTGGAACTCCTTGTAAGCAGTCTCCATGTCCTTGATGACCTGGAAGTGGATGCCATCGATCTTGGCCTTGTCGCCATAGTAATCGTCGAACTTCTTGAGGTTGATCTCCTGACCATCCTCCCACTTGCCGTCCATCATGAACGGGCCGTTACCGACCGGTGCAAGATAGAAGCTCTTGGCATCGGACTCGGCGCACTCGGGAACCGGGGCCAGAGCCGGGTGAGAGGCGACGAAGGGGAAGTCGGCGTAAGCGGAAGACAGCTTGACGACGAGGGTCTCATCGTCGGGGCAGGTAACACCGCTGAGCTCGGTAGCGTTACCGGCAAGCAGATCGTCATAGCCCTCGACCATGGAAAGGTGATAGGAGACCTCGGAAGGGCCATACTCGGTAGCGATGGCCGACTTGGTGTTGACCAGACGCTCCCAACCGAGCTTGAAGGACTTGGAGGTAACGTCGTCACCGTTGTGGAACTTGGCCTTCTTGATCTTGAAGGTAAACTCGGTGGCGTCGTCGTTGGCCTCGAAGGACTCGCAAGCCAGCGGAACGATCTCGCCCTTCTCGGCGTCATAAGAGGTCAGAGCGTCAAAGAGCTGGTACTCGACCTGAGTGCCCTGGTCCTCCTGGACATTGTAGGGGTCGATGCAGACCGGGTTGTTGATGTAGAAGTTCAGCGTCGAACCGGACTCAGAACCGGAAGCGTCGCCGCCCTTCTTGCCACATGCGGCAAGAAAAGCCATGGAGCTCGCAGCAAGGGTGCCGCCGACAAAGGCGCGACGACCCATAACGGGCTGGTGGAACATAGAATCAGCCATGCCATCCTCCTTATGAGATAGGACAAAGAAATGTTCAGTCGGACACATGTCGAGGCAATCCGATCCGAACCATCAAAACGCCGTCCGTTGCTATGGCTGGTTATGCACAACGGAGCAACGTTTTGCAATACAGTAGCGCATTTTATGCACGATTTGGGGCTAATTCCGGTTAACGGTCGAGA
>CAVEET010000135.1:0-9709 GCA_963614835.1 Bulleidia sp.
CGTCGCCCCAAGCAACCTTCATGCCGGGCTTCTCGCGCACGTACAGCTTGACAGGTGTCTTTTTGGGCGCGGTGGCGATGTAGTTGATAATCTCCTGGGCATCCATCTCGGCTGCGTTGCTCATTTGCTATCTCTCCTTTGGGTGGATTCGGTTGATACCTGGTTAGGCAAACATGACCTGGTCGAACGTATAGAAGCCGGGTTCGCGGGTGACGAGCTTCTGGGCGGCGGCCAGGGCGCCGTTGACGAAGATCTGACGGCTCGTGGCGCGGTGGGTGAGCGTGACCTCCTCGTCCTGGCCAAAGAAACTCACTTCGTGGACGCCGGCGACAGTGCCACCGCGCAGCGAGTGCATGCCGATCTCCTTGGGATCGCGCGCGCCGCACATGCCTTCGCGTCCGTAGACGGGGTGGTAGCCTGCCTCGGGCTCGGCCTCGACTACGGCGTCGAGCAGCAGCTTGGCGGTACCGCTGGGGGCGTCGACCTTTTGGTTATGGTGCGTCTCGACGATTTCGCAGTCAAAGCCGGGCAACTCGCGCGTGGCCTGGGCCACTAGATGACGCAGGGCTGCGATGCCGATGGAGTAATTGCCCGAGTGCATAACGCGGGTGTTCTGGCCCAGCTCACGCAGACGGTCCATCTGCTCGGGGGTGCAGCCTGTGGTGCCTGAGACCAATGCCGCGCCCGTGCGCTCGACATAGGCGACGACGGCATCGAAGGTCACGACGTTCGAGAAGTCGATAATCACATCGGCAGCCGGTGCGTTCTCGAGCTTGCTCAAATCGAAGCCAATCTGGGCCACGATATCAAAAACGGGTTGACCGGCGGCGTCGACAACGCCCTCGGCGGTGGTGCGGATGAGCGAGCCCATGCGGCCCGTTCCCATAATGACGGTCTTAATCAAGCAGACCAGCCCCCTTCAGAGCATCGGTAAGTGCAGAGCGCGTGTCGTCTGCCATGGGGCACAGCGGCATGAGGTAGTTTGCCTCGATCATACCCATCTGGGCGAGCGCCTCTTTGACGGGGATGGGGTTGACCTCACTAAAGAGGGCATTGATGAGCGGCTGGCCGGCAATCTGTATATCGCGGGCGCGCGCTACGTCGCCGTCCAGATAAGCGCGGCACATGTCATGTACGAGCTGCGGCTGCACATCGGCCCACACGCTGATGGTGCCCGAAGCACCCAGGCTCATGAGCGGTACGGTAAGCGCGTCCTCGCCCGAGTACATGCGGAAGTCGTCTGACAGCAGGTGGGCGATCTTGGCCGCGTAGGCGACGTTGCCCGAGGCCTCCTTAATACCCATGATGTTGGGGTGCGCGGCCAGGCGCTCTACGTTGCGCTCGCTGATACCGCAGCCGCAGCGGCCGGGGATGTTGTACAGGATGCAGGGGATGTCCACGGCATCGGCGACGGTCTTAAAGTGCTGATAGATACCCTCTTCATTGGACTTGTTGTAGTAGGGGGTGATGAGCAGCAGACCGTCGGCGCCCAGGCCCTGGTAAGTAAGCGACTTGGTGAGCATGGTCTGCGTGGAGTTGGAGCCCGAGCCGGCAATGACGGGGACGCGTCCTGCAACATGCTTGACCACGGCGGCGACGACGGAGTTGTCCTCGTCGTCGGTCATCGTGGCGCTCTCGCCGGTGGTGCCCAGGGTGAGGATGGCGTCGGTGCCGTTTTGCAGGTGGAAATCGATAAGGCGCTCGAGTGCGTCAAAGTCGACACTGCCATCCTTTTTAAACGGCGTGACGAGGGCGACGATTGAGCCCTCGAGATTGCGGATGTCCATGTTCTTCTCCTTCGCGTCCGCGATCTGGATGCGTTTGTTCCATTGGGCGGCGACTGCCAGGCGCTCGTCTTGGGCGCGACGGCGGGCACTTTCGGCGCGCGACTTGGCCAGCAGCTCTCGGCCGCTCGGCAGCACGTCGAGCGTGGCAAAGTAATCGCCCGGGCGCTCGGCGCGGCGGATGAGGTCGGCCGAGCCATCGGGGCGCAACAGGACCTCAGCGGAGCGCAGGCGTCCATTGTAGTTGTAGCCCATGGAGTAGCCATGCGCGCCGGTATCGTGGATCACAAGCAGGTCGCCCATGTCGATATGCGGCAGCTCGCGATCGATGGCGAACTTGTCGTTGTTCTCGCACAGATTGCCCGTGATGTCGTAGGTGTCCGTGACGGGCGCTGTGGTCTTGTCGTCGCCACCCGGCTGGCCCATCACCGTAATGTGGTGGTAAGCGCCATACATGGCAGGACGAATCAGATCGACGGCACTGGCGTCCACGCCGATATAGTCCTTGTAGATCTGCTTCTCGTGGATGGCCTTGGTGACCAGGCATCCGTAGGGGCCCATCATAAAGCGACCCATCTCGGTGCAGATCGCCACATCGTCCATGCCGGCGGGGACCAGAATCTCGTCGTAGGCTGCGTGTACGCCCTCACCGATGGCGTGAATGTCGTTAGCCTGCTGCTCGGGCAGGTAGGGGATACCCACACCGCCGGACAGATTGATAAAGGCGACATGTGCGCCGGTCTCGCGCTCCAGGCGCACGGCAAGTTTAAAGAGGATGCGTGCGAGCTTGGGATAGTAGTCGTTAGTGACGGTGTTACTGGCAAGGAAGGCATGGACGCCAAAATTCTCGGCGCCCTTGGCCTTGAGCATGCGGAAGGCCTCAAAGAGCTGCTCGGTGGTCATGCCATATTTGGAGTCGCCCGGGTTGTCCATGATGCCGTTGGAGAGCTGGAACAGACCGCCTGGATTAAAGCGGCAGCTGACCGTCTTGGGGATGGGCCCCGCAACGCGCTCAAAGAACTCGATGTGGCTGATGTCGTCAAAATTGACGATGGCACCCAGCTTGTCGGCGAGCTCAAAGTCGGCAGCCGGTGTGTCGTTGGACGAGAACATGATGTCGTGTCCCGTGATACCCAGTGAGCGGGCGATCATGAGCTCGGTATAGCTCGAGCAATCGCAGCCGCAGCCGTATTCGTTGAGAATGGAGATGAGCGCCGGGTTGGGATTGGCCTTGACGGCAAAGTATTCCTTAAAGCCCGGGTTCCATGCAAAGGCGTCGCGTACTTCTTGCATGTTGCGGCGGATGCCCGCCTCGTCGTATAGATGAAACGGCGTGGGGAACTGCTCGACGATATGCTCGAGTGTCTCCTTGTCCACAAACGGCTGCTTGGCCGCATATGCCTCGTTGGGGGTCAATGCCATGTCCCGTAAACCTCGCTATCCAGACGGCGCCATCTGCGCATCGAATCCGCATAGCGTGGACCCAATGTCCGGATAGCGCTCCCGCATTGCTGCAGACAGTCCTGTGGGTGTTTCCCACAGGCCCACCAGGTTGTTCGTGCCCGAAAAACCCAGTTCGGCGGGTTTCGCCTCCCCACGGGGTCAAAGTCTGCCGACTCGCCCGTGGCTCTTCGTGCCCGCGCCTCTATCAAGTGGTAAAGACCCTATCACGTTGCACTTTACCAAACAAGAGTATTCGTATATAACGTTTAAAAAATGCAGCAATATGCTGGAAACATGTGTGCCACAATCCTGTATCACAATAAGTTGCAACAGATGTGCCTCACGAAGGGATTCTCTATGACCGAGCTCCAAGAACTCCGTCGCTATCGCCGCGATCTCCATCGCATTCCGGAGCTCGATTTCGATCTTCCGCAGACTATTGCCTATATCGAGGGCGTGTTGGCGCCGCTCGCTTGCGAGGTGACCCATCCGTGTCCCAGCTGCGTCTGCGCTTTCTTCGACGCTGGCGTTGGTGCCGCGCGTGCCACGGCGATTCGCGCCGATATGGATGCGCTGCCCATCGCGGAGGCGACGGGAGCGGCCTTTGCCTCGATCCATCCCGGCAAGATGCACGCTTGCGGACATGACGGACACATGGCCATGGCACTTGCCGCCGCGACGTATGTCGACCGTATGATTCGCGAGCAGCCGGGCGCCATGAGGCGCAACGTTCTCTTTGTGTTTCAGCCGGCCGAGGAGACGACTGGTGGTGCCAAGACGGTGTGCGAGAGCGGCGTGTTCGAGCGCTACGGGGTGGATCGCATCTTCGGCTTCCACGTGTGGCCCGATCTGCCCGCCGGCACGTTGGCGAGCTGCTCCGGTCCGTTGCTGGCGCGTTCGAGTGAGACACACATTCATATTCACGGGACGAGCATCCATATCGCTAAGACCTATGGCGTTCCGGTCGAGGAGTCGCACGATGCGGCGCTGGCGGCTGCCAAGTTCTTGGTTGCCGAGCGCGAACTGATGGACGAGCTGGGCACCGACGAGCCCTGTATCGGCAAGTTTGGTCTGCTGCAGGCCGGTACCGTCTGCAATGCGGTGGCGGGGGAGGCCCATGTTGCCGGCAGCCTGCGTGTGTTTACGGACGACATGTTCGACCGGGCGCGCGAAGGCGTGCGCCGCGTGCTGGACGATGCCTGTGCCGCAACAGGCTGTACGTACGATCTCGACTTTGCCGAGGGCTATCCGCCAGTCGATAACGACCCCGAGCTGTTTGCCTGCATTGCGCTTGCCTTGTCCGAGCTGCAACTTGTGGACGAGCCGCTGCTGATCGCCGAGGATTTCGCGTTCTATCAACGCCATCTGCCGGGCGTGTTCTTCTTGCTGGGCACGGGCGTGCCAGAGGGACAAGACAATCCGAGCGACGCTGATGGCTGCCCCGCCTATGCCACAAGCGCTCTGCATACCGATAGCATGCTCTTCGACGAGGAAATCCTACTCAAAGGCCTCGATGTCTATAAACGATTGCTTTTGCTTGACTAAGGCGTGAAGGACTATTTGTTCTAGAAAACACGAACAAACGTACGATATAATAGAGATGTAAGTCTATAGAAACGTTTGACGTTACTAACGTAAGGCGATACTATGATTGCATCGTATAAAGATGAGGATACCGAACGCTTTGCCATGGGTGTGCGGGTCAGGAGGTTCGTGCCCTTTGAGCGTGTTGCGTTGAGGAAGATTCGCCAACTGCAGGTTTGTGCTTCACTTGATGATCTTCGCGTTCCACCGGGCAACCGCCTGGAAGCTTTGAAGGGCGATCGTGCCGGTCAATATAGCATCCGTGTTAACGAGCGCTATCGGGTCTGTTTTGAGTGGAGACAGGAGATGGCTTGGAATGTCGAAATCGTCGATTATCACAAGTGATGAGGCTTCGGCCGATTTGCTGTCGCCGGTGACTCCTGGTGAGCTTCTCAAAGAGGAGTTTCTTGTTCCCATGGGCATTTCTCAATATCGCCTTGCTAAGGAGACTGGGATTCCGGCTCAGCGTATCGGGCAGATTGTCTTGGGAAAACGTCGCGTGACGGCCGACACCGACCTCCGTCTTTGCCGTTATTTTGGCCTGACGGATGGTTATTGGCTGCGCGCTCAGGTGGCGTTTGACCTTGAGGCCGAGAAAAGGCGGATCGAACCGGAACTCGACAAGATCGTTCCTGTTCAGCAGGCCATCGCACTGTAGTGCTCAAAGATGATGGGGGTGGCGCGGCGATGAGGCGACGCCGACAGTCTGCCGTATATAGTCCGGGTGGATGCGGGTGCGGTTTGCTGCTGCTTCCGGTTATTGCTGTGAGCGTTGGCGTGATGTTTGCGCTTGCCGGGCTTGCCGCGGCGGCGCTCGTGCTGTTTATCACTGCCATCGGCGTGACGATTTGGCTCTGCCGCAATCGCGAGCAACGCCGTGCCGACGGTAAAACCAATGTCGGCTGGGTCGTCTTTCTGATCATTGCGTACCTGCTGACTGCCAGCTACCTTGTTTTCTTTGTCCTGTTGATGATCAGTGCCTTTACCGGGGAATCCGTCACGGTGGGTTGATGCACTGCCAGCAGACGGTCGCGCGCAGTGCGTTTGCTCGGCGTTTGGATAACTGCATTGGTCGTTTACCGCAGCCTTAGCTCTCAGCTAATGAATTCAAGTTCAATCCTTCCTACGATGTGCTGTGTACCGGCACGGTAGCCGGATCGTAGGAAGGATGAATAATGGCAAAAGAGGGAAAGAAGCCGATCGGCAAGATTGTCCTAGGCGTCATCGTGGTGCTGGTTATTGTCGGTGCCGTGGGCTCTATGGGTGGCAATTCAACCGATTCGTCTGCGAGCGATTCGGCAAAGCCTGCCAAGGCGACACAGCAGGCTGAGGAGCAAAAAGAACCGCAAGAACCGTATACCATTGCTGACGAGGCTGAAGACACCTCCAATCAGTTTGCCTATAAGATCACGGGCACGCTGACCAATAACACGGACAAGGAAAAGAGCTACATTCAGATCGAATATGTTCTGTATGATGCCGATGGCAACCAGGTTGGAACGGCTCTTGCAAACACCAATCATCTGAAGGCGGGCGGCTCTTGGAAGTTCGAGGCGCTGGGTACGGTGTCTCCCGACCAGGTTGCTAGCTGGGAGCGTTCGGACGTAAGCGGTTTCTAGCATGTTGTATGCACTGGGGGAGGTGAAGTCGTATGCCCGATAAAAAGCTGACCGAGGAGTTGCTCAATGAGCTTCTCGACGCGCCGAACATCGATGGCTATATCAAAGAGCACGACTTTGCCGCCCCGTCGCTTTCGGACTACCTGAAGCAGCTACTACAGGAAAAGGGCTTGGAGCGCTCGCGCGTGGTTCGTATGGCCGATCTCAATGAGACCTTTGGCTATCAGATCTTTACCGGTGCGCGGCATCCGAGCCGCAATAAGGTGCTGCAGATTGCCTTTGCGATGGCGCTGACGCTCAAAGAGACCAACCGTGCGCTGACGGCTGCCGGGGTAAGCGTCCTTAACTGCAAGGACCGCCGCGATGCGATTATCATCTTTTGCATCGATCGCGGGTGCAGCCTCCAAAAGGTCAACGAGGAGCTGTATCGCTTTGGCGAGGAGACGGTGAGTTAGCGGCTGATATCTGAGCCGGCGGAGCTGCCGAACAACGATGCAAACGAACGGGGCGCAGATGCCATGGGGTGTCTGCGCCCTGCGCTATGATGGAGGCTATGGATACTCAGAGCCCAACATATTCCGATGACGAGCTGACCGCAGCGCTTGCCGAGCACCTGGCGTCGCTCGATCGCGACGACAGCTATCGCGTGGAGCGTGTACTTAAGCGCTCGTCCGTTGAAACAACCGAGCTCGTGTACTTTGAAGGAACCGGCGGTGGTTCGCTCGGTCCCTTTGTTCGTAAACGCATCGATGCTTCGGCTCAAATCGGCGGGGCATACGAGCGTCTGTTTGCCGCTCAGCGGGCAGGCAGGCGTTTTGAGCACCTGCCCAGAATCGTCGATTGTCGTCGTGTGGGCGACGAGCTCAACGTGGTTATGGAATACATCGAAGGGGAGACACTCGGGGCGCTGGTGGACCGTCTGGGAGCCACCCCCGATTATGCGCGTGAATTGCATCCTGCCCTATGCGATGCCGTGGGCGAGCTCCATGCCGGTTTTGCAATGGTGGGGGAGACGTCGGCGCCGGTGATCCATCGCGACCTCAAGCCGTCGAATATCATCGTGACAGGTGCCAACTATACGCCTGATGACGGCCTGACATTTTCATCGCTGGTGATTATCGACCTGGGGATCGCGCGCGTATGGCGCGATGGCGCCGATGCCGATACCGTCAAGTTTGGCACGCGACCCTATGCGCCGCCCGAGCAGTATGGGTTTGGGCAGACGAGTGTGCGCAGCGATGTCTACGCACTTGGGGCCCTGTTGTTCTTTTGCTTGACGGGAGTCGACCCTAAACCAGGGCTCGACATGCGCGAGCAATGTGAGGCATGCGGCATTCCCACTCCACTTACCGATGCCGTCTGCATGTCGATGGCGCTCGACCCGGCCAAGCGTTTTGCGAGCGCGGAAGCGTTGGGACGGGCGACGCGCGCGGCATACGATCTAAGTCGCCCCGTGCGGCCTCCTGCGCCTGTGCTTGTCCGTACTCCGGCCTCGGAGACGGTGTTGACGCCCCAAGGGCTCCAGAACCCCACAGGGCTTCCTAGGCCTGCCGCCTCCACTGCATGCGGTCTGCTCTCTCGCGTTCCGGAGTCTCTGGGGCGCATTTGGAATACGCTCGTCTTCTTCTCGCTGCTTGTGTTCTTTGCCGGAAGTCACTTTGCCGTCTTTCATCCCACCGGAGCAAACCAAAGCTACCCGACGTGGCTTCTCATAATCGAGTATTTTTTCTTTGTCGATGGCCTTATGGTGCTTATGCATTTTGCGCTGCTCGATAAGCGCCGTCTTCGTCGGCGATTCGCATTGCTCGACAGCTATCGCGGCAAGAAACTCGCGAAACTCTGGCTCAAGGCATTGGGTGTGCTGCTCCTATGCATGATCGTCATAGTCGCGGTTGCCAATGCGACCGGCGTCGTCGATACCTCCGCTACCTAAAAGAAAAAGGGCCCCATTGGGGCCCTTTGCAGTTGCACTTAGATGCGGTTCATCTGGGCGGCGACTTTGTTGTACCAGTCCTGCCACGTGGGCGGGCAGTACTTTTTGGCCGCTGCCGGGGTAAGGGTGGAGCCGTAGTTGGCGCCCAGATAGGCAACGTGAGCGGAGATGCCCTCGCTCCAGCTGCCAAAGCTGCGCCAACCGCCGCCACGTGCACTCCAGCCCCAGGCGTTGTAAGAATTGGCGCAATAAGCACCCTTGGTGCTCTCGATGCAGGCGATGGCGGGGGACCAACGGGGGTCGACACCGGTATTCCAAGCGGCGACGGCAAAGTTATACCCCTGGCCTGCCATGGGGGAGCCGGCGAGATAATTGTCAATGCGGCTCGTCCACTCATTAATGAACGAATCGTAATCGGAGCTACCGGTATTGGCGTTGTTCACCGTGGTGTCGATGGTGGTGTTGGTGTTGGTGGCCTGGCTGCTGGAATTGCTGCCGCTTACGCCCTCGCCCGAGAGCTTCTCGGCGGCAGCGGCCTTATCGGCCTCAAGCTTGGCAAGCTCGGCGGCATTTTCCTGCTCGGCTTTTGCCTGTGCCTCGCTGCGGAGCTGCTGGGCCTGCGCCAGCGCATCCTCGGCGTTTTTCTGCTCTGCCTCAAGCTGAGACTTGGCCTGCTGGAGCTCAGCCTTGTTCTGCTCGAGTTCGGTTTGCATGTTATTGAGCTGTTCGATCTCGTCGACGCTCGAGCTCGTGATCTGGTTGGTGTATTTGCAGGTCGTGATGAACTCACCCAGGCTCTGTGCGTTGACCAGGAAGCTCACGATGGGATTGGTGCCCTTCTGATACTTGTACAGATCGCGCATGGCGGAGCTTGCCTTGGCCTGCTGCTCGGGAAGCTTGGCCTCGATTTCCTCGATGCTTGCCTCATTGGAGTCAATCTGCTTTTGCAGGTCATCGAGTTTGGTGCGGGCGTCGTTGTAGGCGCTCGTGGCGGCTTCGATCTTCTGCTGGGCTGCGGAAAGCTGGTCCTGCGTTGCCTGCGAGGCGGCATACGCCGCAACGGGGGAGAGCATCGGCGTGGCCGTCAGCGCAACGGCGAGCACGGCGCTCGTGATGATACGAGCCGGCTTCGACGCAATGAGCGCTGCGGTGCGATGATTCGAATGCTGCATCCAGTCCCTCTGCAATCAATCGTAGGTTATGGTTCGAACGGTATTCTACTACTGCTTTCGACCTCAACTTGAACCTTAAAGGTTCCAAAGGGTCAAGTTGAACTTGAGGCTTTGGCTTTGACCTGCAGTTATGATGAATTGTTGAGAAACCATAGAGTTCAACTTTAACGTTAC
>CAVEET010000136.1:0-9353 GCA_963614835.1 Bulleidia sp.
AAGATGACGACCTTGTCGCCGGGGTTCGTGACCGTCATCATGGCGGCCATCATGGCCTCGGTGGAGCCGCAGGTGACTACGATATTCTCGTTGGGATTCACCGGCATGCCCATAAAGTGCTCCTGTTTGGCGGCGAGCGCCTCGCGCATGGCCTGGGAGCCCCAGGTAATGGAGTACTGGTGGTAGAGCGGCTTGGGGTCGGCGGCGATGGTGCTCAGGCTGTTGAGCAGCTGCGCCGGAGGATCGAAGTCGGGGAAGCCCTGCGAGAGATTGACGGCATCGTACTTATTGGAGATGCGTGTCATGCGGCGGATGACCGAATCGGTAAATGTTGCCGTGCGGTTGGAGAGTTCTTTCATGCCGGTCCTTTCGAGGATTTGCAGTGGGGCAAGTTTACTCCTATGGAACCGGTGGGAATTGCTCGAAACGCGCTCGAAAAACTCTTTTCAAAATTCTTGAAAATTGGGGCTTGCATCGCGTGGCGTTCCTTGCAATAATAATCGAGCGCGAAGCGCACAGGACACGGTGGGTGTAGCTCAGTTGGCTAGAGCGACGGGTTGTGGTCCCGTAGGTCGAGGGTTCGAGTCCCTTTACCCACCCCAGTTCTTGCTTCGTGTTGATATCGGGTCGTTAGCTCAGTTGGTAGAGCAGGGGACTCTTAATCCCAAGGTCCAGGGTTCGAACCCCTGACGGCCCACCACACGATATCTCCTCTAAAGTCCGCCATAACGGACTTTAGCTTTGGGTCGTTAGCTCAGTTGGTAGAGCAGGGGACTCTTAATCCCAAGGTCCAGGGTTCGACCCCCTGACGGCCCACCCAAAGATCGTTAAAGCGACTGGCTTAGGCTGGTCGCTTTTTTGTTGACCTCGCACGGGGTCGAACCCGTCGGGGCGCGGAGCTGAGGAAATGCGTAAGCATTTGCCAGCGCAGCGCGCAAGGCGCGAAGCGCCGCAGTGACCGCCTGCGCAGCAGGCTGACCCCCTGACGGCCCACCCAAAGATTGTTAAAGCGACTGGCTCAGGCTGGTCGTTTTTTGTTGACCTCGCATGGGGTCGAACCCGAAAGGGCGCGGCCGCTTTCACAGATTGAGTCTACCCTGGGGATCGGTGAAACCGTCAGTACCCTCCTTGAGTTTCTTCTCGTCTGCCTTCACGCGACGCTCGAGCTTTTTTGTATCCTCGGCAGGCGGTAGGTTCTCGGGAACAATTCCGCGGTCGATGAGGCTACCACGCACGCTCGTGTTGTTCTCGACGTGTTCTTGTTTGATCTGGTCCAGACCGTACAGGTCGTGTTCCTCGGCGTTGAAGGCCGTCATCGAGTTCGTGAGGTCCTTTGCTTTGATGAGAACATCGGCTAGCTTGTCCGCCAATGCAGCACTCTTGGGCACACCAAGCTGCCGCTTCATGTTCGCCGTGCTTCTGCCGCCGAATAACGCCTCATCGCCCTTCGACTTGATGATCGCGAATCCTTTGGAGTCCACGCCGCGTTTGAACGCAATACCCGAGAGCTGTTTCTCTGAATCGGATAGCGAGTGGCGCGCCTGCAAGCGCTGAATCTCTGCGAAGCGCTGCTCTATGAGCTCCTGACGGCGTGTCTGCACGGCGAAGTACGCCTGTGCGAGTGCGATTTCGGGCTTGTTTGGGTCTCCGTTTTGGGCGATTAAATAGCATGCGTAGCGCGTCAGCTTGTAGTCTTTTACGGCTCGTTTGGCGATGCCGGCATCTACCATTTTGCTGGCCTCAGCAAAATGGGCGGCAACAGGCATTTTATTGGTGTCACACGATGCCATGGATCTCTTAACTGCAGTCTCAAAATTACGCCATTGGGTGTATCCGAGGGGTTCCATTAAATCGCGTGCGAGCCAATACTCAACGCCGTCTTCTACATGGGCGTAGCTGTCAAGTTCGACACGCCATTTCTCGATATCCCTGCTGTCCATATCTCTTCCTTTCTGTTCGTTTGTCTACGTGGACTATGTCGACTCCGTATTCAGAATGAGTATATTTGGCCGCGCGGACACGAATGGGCCCTGTGTCGCTTTGAGCTCACGGGACCCATTAATATCGAGAAGTTGTGTTCTGCTCTGGAGGGGTGCTCGGCTCAGTCCGCTCGATAGTGCGAACCCAGGCTTTCGGTCCGCTTGCGCATGGCTTTGACCATTTCCTGTGCCAGCTGAATCTGCGATTGCAGGCGGGCGAGGGCTGCGACTTCGCTGTCCTGGGCTTTCTGTGTGCTCAAGGTCGTTGCCTCCGTCTTCAAGCCCTCAAGCTCGTGTAGTGCCTCGGATAGGCCTGTTTCGGTCCTGTTGATCATGCAAAAGGTGCTCATCGTGTGCCTAAGGCTGTGTGTCAGGCGTTCGGCATCTGTTGTGGCAATGCCGTACTGGGGGAGGGTGATATCCGCCTTCAGGGCCGCCTCAGGCTCTTTCTGCGCTGTGAGGGCTGCCGATGCGCCCGCGATACGTCCGAATACGATGCCGTTGGCGCTTGATAAGCCACCAATGCGGTCGGCGCCGTGCATGCCGCCTGTCGCCTCGCCGCAAGCGTAGAGGCCCTCAACGCCCGTGTGCGCGGTCTTATCGATCTTGATGCCGCCGTTAGCGGCGTGGGCATACATCGCAACGCGCATCTCGTCAGTCGGGGCGATGCCGTGCTCGTCTTGCAGCCAGGTGGCAAAGGTCTGCACAAACTCTGGGACATCCTCGCGGGGGAAGTCGTAGTGGAGTGCCAGGCCTTCGACACCTGCCTGATCGATGACGAGATCGATAGCGCGGGAGGCCAAGCGTGACGTGAAGGGACCATATCCAGAGCGCTGCTCGAGCAGGTCGTTCAGCTTGTCGTCGGCAATATCTACCGGCTGGTCTACATGCACGTAGCGCCAGGTTTTCTCGTTGAAGACCAAGTTACGCCTGGGCTCGATGAAGCCGGGCATCATCTGCATGAACTCTATATTAGTAAGTGTTGCGCCGTGCGCCAGTGCGATGGCCTGCGAGGAGCTGAGCACATCAGCCGACGTAAGGCTGCGCTCGAACAGGCCGCCTGTGCCACCGGCTGCGATGATCGTGGCCTTGGCAGCAAAGGGCACGATTCGATTTTCGGTAAGGTCGTAGAGTACGGTTCCGGTTATTCTGCCGTTCGTGTCCTCAACAAGGTCGATAAGCTCATGGCGGGGGAGTAGGCGAATGCCGAGCGACTCGATCCAGGTCGTCAGAGCGTCCTCAAGGGGCTTGCGGGTGAGGCCGCGCCACATGCGCGTCTTGTGGTCAAAGCAGGGGATAAATTGCTTTTGTTGAGCACTCTTGGCGCTTTGCGGACGCTGGAGCTCAACGCCCAGGTCTTGCTCGAGCCAGTCAATCGCTTGGGGAATGCCGTGGACGAACGTTTGGACGAGTTCGGGGTCGGCAACGCCGCCGCCGACGGCCAGGATGGTGTCGATGAGGTCCTGCTCGTCGTCTTCGTCGACGGGACCGATGAGGCCGAGGCCCCAGGTACCCGGGAAGAAGCTCGATCCACTCATGGTCTTGCCGGCGCTTGCCACAGTGACGGTTGCACCCGTGCGTGCCGCTTCGATGGCGGCACAAAGGCCCGCAATGCCAGATCCAATTACCAGTACATCAGTCGATTCCATCGGATTCCTTTCTCGTCCGGCGCATTGTCGCACGGGTGATCGGCAATGGGGCCGCAAAGACCCGGCAAATCGGTAAAGGGCAAATATGGCAGGTGGGTGTCATGGACGCTCTGACGCTCCATCTCATCACATCTTGTATTTCGCCCCAACTGATATATCGGCATTAGCTACCCTGCGACAGCGCAAACAAAAAGAGCCGCTACCCGGGTGGATAGCGGCTCCAAAGCTCAACTATATGAGCATCGCGCAAGCGCGATTAGGCCTTGAGGGCCTCCTCGACGGCGACAGCGCAGGCGACGGTGGCACCGACCATGGGGTTGTTGCCCATGCCGATGAGACCCATCATGTCGACGTGCGCAGGCACGGAGGAAGAACCGGCGAACTGGGCGTCGGAGTGCATACGGCCCATGGTGTCGGTCATGCCGTAAGAGGCAGGGCCGGCGCCCATGTTGTCCGGGTGCAGGGTACGGCCAGTGCCGCCACCAGAAGCGACGGAGAAGTACTTCTTGCCAGCCTCGAGGCGCTCCTTCTTGTAGGTGCCAGCGACGGGGTGCTGGAAGCGCGTGGGGTTGGTGGAGTTACCGGTGATCGAGATGTCGACGTTCTCGTGCCACATGATGGCAACGCCCTCGCGGACGTCGTCGGCGCCGTAGCAGTTGACGGCGGCGCGGGGACCATCGGAGTAGGGGATGGTCTCGACGACCTTGAGCTCGCCCGTGAAGTAGTCGAACTGGGTCTTCACGTAGGTGAAGCCGTTGATGCGGGCGATGATCTGAGCAGCGTCCTTGCCCAGACCGTTGAGGATGACGCGCAGCGGCTTCTTGCGAGCCTTGTTGGCGTTCAGAGCCAGGCCGATAGCACCCTCAGCGGCAGCGAAGGACTCGTGACCGGCCAGGAAGGCGAAGCACTCGGTGTCGTCGGAGAGCAGCATAGCGCCCAGGTTGCCGTGGCCCAGACCGACCTTGCGGTCCTCGGCGACGGAGCCGGGAACGGTGAAGGCCTGGATGCCCTCGCCGATGATGGCGGCAGCCTCAGAAGCGGACTTGGCGCCACGCTTGACAGCGAGAGCGCAACCGAGGGTGTAGGCCCACTCGGCGTTCTGGAAGGCGATGGACTGGGTGTTGTTGACGATCTCACGCGGGTTGAAGCCCTTGTCGGTGCAGATCTGCAGAGCTTCCTCGAGGGAGGCGATGCCGTTGTCGGCGAGGCACTTGTTGATCTTGTCAGCGCGGCGCTCGTAACCTTCGAACGTAACAGTCATAGTTATTTCCCTCCCTTTCTACTCGTGAACCGGGAACACGCTGGCGACGGAGTGAGTCTCCTCGTCGGTGCGCGGGTCGATGTACTTGGCAGCGTTCTCCCACTGACCATAGTGGCCCATAGCGCCAGCGATGGCCTCCTCGGGGGTCTTGCCGGCCTTGACGGCGTCGGTGAACTTGCCGAGGTTCAGGAACTCGAATGCGATGATCTCGTTCTTGTCGTTGAGAGCCATGCGGGTGACGTAGCCCTGAGCGAGCTCGAGGTAACGAGCGCCCTTGGCCTTGGTGCCGAACATGGTGCCGACCTGAGAGCGAAGGCCCTTGCCGAGGTCGTCGAGGGAGGCGCCCACGGGCAGGCCGCCCTCGGAGAACGCGGTCTGGCTGCGGCCGTAAACGATCTGCAGGAAGATCTCGCGCATAGCAACGTTGATGGCGTCGCAGACGAGGTCGGTGTTGAGGGCCTCGAGGATGGTCTTACCGGGAAGGATCTCGGAAGCCATGGCGGCAGAGTGGGTCATGCCCGAGCAGCCGATGGTCTCAACGAGGGCCTCCTCGATGATGCCGTCCTTGACGTTCAGCGTGAGCTTGCAGGCGCCCTGCTGAGGTGCGCACCAACCCACACCGTGCGTAAGACCGGAGATGTCGGAAATCTCCTTAGCCTGGACCCACTTGCCCTCCTCAGGGATGGGTGCGGGGCCGTGGTATGCACCCTTGGCAACGGGGCACATGTTCTCCACTTCCTGTGAGTACTGCATGCCTCTCCTCTCTATCGTGTTGGCGTCCCGTCTGGGGGTCGTGGCTGGCGATTGCCGGGCGACCCTTCGAAAGGGACATGACATGCAGCCCCTATAATACCGCGAAATGCACGGAATATTCGGCGAACGGCTCAGTTTTCGTAGCGGGAAGTCCGGAAGTTTTAATTGAAACGGTTTAACTCTATGTTCTGTGGTCGTGAACTTCCGTAGAGGGGGTCCTTCTTGGGCAAGCTTTTGGTCAGCTCTTGTAAGCGTTGCAGGGGTTGACCTGTTGCAACGGTGCCGTTCGCCGCCTGATTACTGCCTTTGGCCGCGCGAGTGTATTGTTTTGCGTGAATGTTTTGATGGCACGCTTCAATCGTGCTGTATTGGATGGCAAGCAGATCCCGGCGAAAGGAACGCCATGCAGCGCGTTTGGAGAACGGTTACCGGCTTTTACCATGTCTGTGCCCGCGGTACGGGCAAGCAGCTCATCTTTGAGGGCGATGAAGACCGGTGGGAGTTTTTGGAGCTGATGCGCGAGTGCTGCCGCGAGGAGGGCGTGACGGTTATCGCCTGGTGCCTTATGGGCACTCACGTGCATTTGGTGCTTGCAGATTACGAGGACAGGATGAGCGCGGCGATGCACCGGTTGCTTTTGACGTACGCGCGGCGGTTCAATAAACGCACGGGGCGCACAGGCCATCTGTTCCAGAACCGTTTTGACCGGCGTTCGCTCGATACCGACTGGCAGGTGATGGAGGCTATTCGCTCCGTACACGCCGATCCGCAGGAGGCGGGCATCGGTCTCATTGAGCGTTATCCCTGGAGCAGCTTTCCGGAGCATTTGTGCGCTTACGACGGTGACGCGGCCGATGCCGCGAGGGGATTTTCTGATCCTTCTTGCGTGCTTGAATTTTTTGGTTCTGCCGAGGGCTTTATTGCCTATTCGCTTTCGACGCCCGACGGCAGCGAGCCGGCGCTGTGCGATATGAAAGAGACAGAGTGGGAACACCACGCCTTTGCCGACAAGTTGGCGAAGAGCCTCGGGGTTCCGCTCCACGGGGTTAAAGCCGCGCCGTCGGCGCAGCGCAATATCGTCATTCTTGGATTGCACGATGCCGGTTTTACGGTGCGTCAGATTGAGCGATATACGGGGATTGGCAAAAGTACCGTTTCTCGTATCGTGCGTGCTTATGCTCAGGTGGACGCGCAGGTCGAGGGATCGAAATAAAGGCAGAAAAGAAAATGGCCGAACCGCTCTTAGTCAAGCGATTCGGCCAACGAAATTCTTAAGATTTGGGATAAATACTACTGATTATTTTGCCCCTCGAGCATGCCGTCGAGGGTGCGCCAGGCGAGCTCGGCGCATTTGACGCGGGCGGGCATGTGCGAGATGTCCTGGAGCTGGGCGGCTTCGTCCAGGTCGTCCAGGTCCTCCTCGGAGAGCTGCTCGCCGCGGATCATGGCGAGGAAGAGCTCTGCCAGGCGGTGAGCCTCCTCGACGGTCTCGCCGGTGATGAGGTCGGCCATGATGTCGGCGCTGGCCTGACTGATGGCGCAGCCGTGGCCGGTAAAGGAGGCCTCCTCGATCACACCGTTCTCGACGCGCAGCTGCAAGGTGAGCTCGTCGCCGCAGCTGGGGTTGATGCCGTCGTGCTCGTGCGTGGGGGCATCCATCTCGTACTTGTAGTCGGGGTGCGAGTTGTGCTCCATAAACGTGGTGGAGGTGTACAGATTACCCATTGAACGTGCTCCAAACGTGATGCAGGCCGGCGATGAACTTATCGATGTCGGCCTTGTCGTTGTAGAAGGCCACGCTGGCGCGGCAGCAGGCGAGGTTCTCGACGCCGAGCCAGGTAAGCAGCGGCTGCGCGCAGTGGTGACCGGCGCGGATGCACACGCCGTCCATGTCCATGATGCTCGCGACGTCGTGCGGGTGGATACCCTTGACGTTAAAGCTGACGACGCCGTGATGGTTGTCCCAGTAGATGGAGCCGATGATCTGGACAAAGTCGAGCTGCATGAGCTCGCCCATCAGGTAGTGGACGAGTGCCTGCTCGCGTGCCTGGATGTTTTCGTAGCCAACCGTGTTGACGAGGTAGTCGAGAGCGGCGCCTGTGGCGAAGATGCCGGCGGCGTCCTGCGTGCCGGCCTCGAATTTCTCGGGGACGGGCGCCCAGACGGCGTCCTGCTCGGTGACCGAATCGATCATTTCGCCGCCGGTGAGCATGGGCGGCATGGCGTTGAGCAGGTCCATCTTGCCCCACAGCACGCCGATGCCCATGGGGCCCATGGCCTTGTGTGCGCTAAAGGCAAAGAAGTCGGCTCCCAGGTCGGCCACATCGACCGGCATGTGCGGCAGCGACTGCGCGCCGTCGACGACCAGATAGCCGCCGTACTTGTGGACGAGCTTGCCGAGGTTCTTGACCGGGTTCTCGACGCCCAGCACGTTGGAGACCTGTCCCACGGCCAGGATCTTGGTCTTGGGACCCACCTTGGCAAGAACCTCCTCGGTGGTGAGCTGGCCGGTCTTGGTGGGGTAGAGGTAGACGAGCTTGGCGCCGGTCTCGCGGCAGACCTGCTGCCACGGGATCAGGTTGGAGTGGTGCTCCATGATGGTGATGACGACCTCGTCACCGGGCTCGAGCACCGTGGGTGCAAAGCTCTTGGCGACCAGGTTGAGCGACTCGCTCGTGTTGCGGGTGAAGACGATCTCGTTGGCCTGTGAGGCGCCGATGAGGTCGGCGATCTGCTGGCGGACCTTCGCGATGGCGTCGGTTGCCTCGACGGACAGCGAGTACAGGCCGCGCAGGGGGTTGGCATTCATGCGCTGATAGAAGTCGCGCTCGGCGTCGAGCACACAGGCAGGGCGCTGCGCGGTGGCGGCGCTATCGAGGAAGGCGATCTCGGGGTGCTGCTGGAACAGCGGGAACTGGCCCTTGTAGGGGTTGGTCTCGATGTCCACAGTGGGCCAGCCGCGCGAAGCCTCGTCGCTGGCGTCGAGCTCCATGGGCTCGGGGGCAGTACAGGTGTCGCATTTAACGTGCTCGGTGTCGATCATGCGAGCTCCTCTTCAAAGTTGTCGATCAGGTTGTTGCCCAGGCGGACGACGGCGGCGCGAGTGCGCTCGTCGGTGGCGGAAAGCGCGGCGTCCTCCAGCTTGGCGCGGATGAACAGGTCCTCGGCGGCGTTCTGGTCAAGGCCGCGGCAGGCGAGGTAGAACAGCTGCTCGTCGCGGACGTGACCGATCGTGGCGCCGTGGCTGCCGGCGACGTCGTCCTCGTCGCAGAGAATGACGGGAACGGTCTTGTTGTCGACGCCCTTGTTGGCCAAAAGCACCGTCTCGCGCTCGGTGCCGGTTGCACCCTTGCAGCCGTGCACGAGGTCGATGGTGCCGCGGTAGACCTTCTTGGACGTGCCGGTCAGTACGCCGTTGGCGTCGATCTCGCACTCGGTCTTGCGACCGCGGTGGCGCAGCTCGTAGTTAAAGTCGCGCACCTGCTCGCGGGCGCCCAGGTAGTCAGTATCGATGGTGACCTTGGCGGTATCGCCCAGCAGATCGCCGGCAAGGCCGGTGGCGCTGGCGCCGGCACCCAGGACGGTGTGCTGCACGTTGACGCGCGCGCCCTCGTCCAGGAACAGGCCGGTGTCGTCGAGCGCGATCCAGCTATCGTCGAGCGTCTGCGTGCAGGTCACGTTGACGGTGGCGTACTCGTGGGCGCACACGCG
>CAVEET010000137.1:0-14595 GCA_963614835.1 Bulleidia sp.
TGGCGGATCGCTTTCTCGCTGGCGTGCGCGAAATCCCGGAGATCAAGCTCTACGGCGCCTTTGACCAGCCGTCGCACTCGGCGATCGTGTCGCTCAACGTAGGCGATATCGACTCTGCCGAGATCTCGGATTCGCTTATGCAAGGGTGGGGGATTGCGACGCGCCCCGGCGCCCATTGCGCTCCGCTCATGCACCGCGCGCTAGGTACCGAGCGCCAGGGTGTCGTCCGCTTCTCGTTTGGGTATTTCAACACTACCGAAGAAGTCGACACGGCTATCGATGCTCTGTGCGATTTAGCCTGCTAAAGCTGCTAGACCGTTTATACTTGCGGGACGGGTGTTTTTGCCCGTCCCGTTTTTGTTTCGACCCGAAAGGTGTGTCTATGGCCTCATCCGCCCCGCGCGGTCTGCGCTCCGACCATGTCGTCACCGTCGGCATCGCCCTGTTCTCGATGCTCTTTGGCGCCGGCAACCTCATTATTCCGCCGCTGCTGGCGCTCCAGGCCGGCACGGCCACACCGCTTGCCATGGTTGGCTTTTTGATTGCCGCCATCGGCCTGCCCGTCATGGGCTTTATCGCCGTGGCGCTTGCCGGCACGGCCCGCGAGCTGGCCGGGCGCGTGCATCCCAAGTTTGGTGAATTCTTCGTTGCGGCGGTCTACCTGGCCATCGGTCCGTGCCTGGCCATTCCGCGCACAAGCTCTACGGCGTTCGAGATGCTAGTGCCGCTGCTGCCCGAGGGCGTCTCGCTCGGCACGGCTCGCCTGGTGTTTGCCGTCGGCTTCTTTGTCGTCGCGTTTGTGCTTACGCTGCGCCCGGGGGTCATCACACGCGTACTCGGTCGCATTACGGGCCCCGCGCTCATCGCGCTCATCGTGCTGGTCGTGGGTGCTGCCGTGATCTCGCCGCTGGGACCGGCTGCTGCCCCGCAAGCTCCCTATGATGCCGGCGCCGCCGTGCAGGGCTTTCTGACTGGCTATCAGACCATGGACCTGCTCGCGTCGCTCGCCTTCGGCATCATCATCGCCGAGACCATCCACGAGTTGGGTGTTACCGATGACAAACGCGTGGCCTTCGAGATTTCGCGTTCCGGTGTGATCGCCGGCGTGCTCATGGCCATCATCTATTGCGGCTTGGCCCTTGCCGGTATGCAGCTCGGCACCGTGATGCCCGACGCCACCAACGGCGCTGCAATCCTTGCTCGCTCGGCCTCCATGCACTTTGGCCTTGCCGGCACGGTTGTGGTATTTGCGATTTTCTTTCTCGCCTGCATGAACGTGTGCATCGGCCTCATCAGCTGCTGCTCGCGTTACTTCTGCGAGACGTATGTGGTCGAAGGGGGAGCGGAGGCCTCCGAGGAGGCCATGCGCCGTCCCTTTGCGATTCTCGCCTTTGTGTTCGCAGCGTTTTCGTGCGTGCTCTCCAATGTGGGCCTCGACGTGATCCTTATGTTCTCGGTGCCCATGCTCAACGCCTTGTATCCCGTTGCCATCGTGCTGGTACTGATGGGCCTGGTGCACGGCTTTTGCGACGCTCATCCGCAGGTGTGGGTATGGGTCGGCGGCGTGGTTGCCGTGCAGAGCGTGATCACCTCGGTCCGCGATGCGTTCTTTGGGGGCACGTGGCTGCCCTTTGATGCGCTTCCCCTGGCAGATATCGGCGCCGCGTGGGCGCCGGTCGCCGTGGTGGCGTTTGTGATCGGTCTGCTCCACAGCCGGTTTGTCGCACATTCGAGGAGCTAGGGTTTCTGCGCTTGCACAGGCGGGGAGTCTCCCCTATAATTTCCTTCGCTTTGGGACACGCAAGGTTTAGACCTTAGCTGCTCAACACCTTCGGGACGTGGCGCAGTTTGGTAGCGCGCCTGCTTTGGGAGCAGGATGTCGCAGGTTCAAATCCTGTCGTCCCGACCATATCTTGCGGGCGTAGTTCAATGGTAGAACCCCAGCCTTCCAAGCTGATGACGCGGGTTCGATTCCCGTCGCCCGCTCCATTAGATAGACGAACGGCTCTGGCTCCTTTTGGGGCCAGAGCCATTTTCATATACATGCCGGGACCCCACATCCCCTCCTAAGTTGCGGTGAAATACGGACTGTTTTCCGGCTTTTATGGCCCATGTAGTCCGTATTTCACCGCAACTATTTGTAAGGTTGGATTTTGATGCCGTTGGGAGGGTCGTAGCGACCGTCTACCGAGAGTGGAAATATTTTTTGAAGCTCTGACCTGCGACGTCAAGCTTTTGGTCAGCTTTTGGCAAGGCCTGCGGACGGAAGCATGCGATAGCGTAATGGTATTCTCTCCGCCGTGATGGTTATGGGGTTGGCCATGCTCGATAAAGGCAAACATTTTCCGCAGTCATATGCAAGAATGCTATTCTCGGCCGTTGGAATTCATCAAGATGGACAGCTGCTTATAACAATTGATCCTTGGGATGAACGCCGTGCGCGTGAGCTTATGCAGGAAGAGCTCATGCTTCGTCTTTACAACCACGTGTATGCGGATCCGGTCTATTGGAATAATCTTGGGGTTGAAGATCGCATCTTTCAGCTGGCATCCGCTATTGCGGTCGTTGAACCGGATGCTGTGTTTTGCGGATCGACAGCAGCGCTGCTCTACGGCATCGGCTCGGCGTATACGCTTCTGGATAAAGTGCAAGTACTGCTGCCACGGTCTACAAGGCGTGATACGTATGAGTTCGTTGAATACAAGCGCTGGCGGGTGGGCGAAGTGTGGCGGCTCGGTCTGTTTACGCTGACGGATCCGTATCGAACGGTTGTTGATATCGCTCGAACGAGCGCCTTTCGTTATGCGCTGGGCTATGTCGATGGCTTGGCCCGTGAGTACGATGTCGAACGCGAAGAGCTGCGGGCATATGCGCAGGCAAATTGCCGAGGGTTGCATGGCATCGCGCGTGCTTTTGACGTTTTTGAGCATATGGACGGCAGGTCAGACAATGGCGGCGAGTCCGAGGCGAGAGCAGCGATGATTCTCGCTGGGGTTGCCGCGCCTGAGCTTCAAGTTGAGATAACGCGACCGGGAAACGCTGGCTATTATCTAGCAGATTATGGCTGGCAGATGCCAGACGGCTCATGGACGCTGGCAGAGCTGCATGGGCTAGGCAAGTTTGAAGACGAGGCTCAAAATGATCCAGAGCGGGCGGCGGCAAAAACGTATCGAGCGGCCCTCATGCGCGACGCGAACCTTCGCGCCATGGGCCACAATGTCATTCATTTCAAACTCTCGGACACCTACGACGTGGAATCGTTCGGTGCCATGATGCGCGGCTACGGCATTCCGACAACAAAACCCTACGCCGAATCCCGATAGCGAAATCGTTCGCGGTCCACCTTCAATAAGTTGCGGTGAAATACGGACTGTTGAGGCCTTTATAGGCATGAAACAGTCCGTATTTCACCGCAACTTAGGGTGGGATGGGGTTAGCTGCGGGGGTGGTGGCGGAGCTTGTCGATGGTGGTGTCGGTGCTGTGACTGCGGGCTTCGGCGACGCGGTCGCGAGCGTCGGCAGCGGTTTGGCGCTTGCGGCGGTAATCGATCATGCCTTGGATGATGGGCTTGCCAAAGCTCACGACGTCGTCGTTATAGATGGCGGTACGGGCGGCAAGCAGACAGTCGGTAAAGTCCATATGGGTCTTGCCAAAGAGTTTGACGGCAAGGGAGACAACGGTGGGCTCGTCGACCATGACGTCATCGAGCAGCTTGGTCATGGCCGTCGCAATCTCCACACGCGGGACCTTGTAGACGTCACGCAGCGTAACGGCGACGCGCGTGATGATCTCGGGGTAGACGCGAGCGGTGCGCGTGGCGATGACCTTGGCGGCGCGCGGTGACAGGACCTCGTCGTCGTCAAGCAGGTAGCGTAGGATGACGGTCTCGTCGATGATGGTGCTACTCATGGATATCTACTTCCTCGGGACCCAAAATCGAATCGTCGCTTTCTGTAGCAAGGTACTCAATCCAGACGTTACGCTCCTCGGAGCGGCGATTGGGGTCCCCATATGCTTTGAGCGATCCATAGGCGGCGGTGCCGTCCTTTGAGCGCACGGCGACCGGCTGAAAGGGAAGCTTGCGCATCAAAATGCTCTGCGCGACAAAAAGACGGACGGCCTCGGCGAGCGATGTGCCCATGGCGTCGTAGAGACGCTCGGCATGTTGCTTGTCTTCCTCGCGAATGCGCACCTGCAGGATGGCTCGTTTTTGAGTCGATGACATCACTGGCCTCCCTTAATGAGCGTGCAATATGAATAGTCATATACAGTAACGGCTAATAATAGCCAATCTTACAACCACTACTTTATTGCACTAGAGTAATTGAGTGTAAACGATATTACAAACGTACTACATCCTTCAGAAATGAGCGTGAAATCTTTCTTGGGCGTACGCATGTTATACACTCGCCTTTATAGCTTCCAGAGAATAATCTCAACCAGCCCAAACCCCTGCAATACACTCGTATTGCAGGGCCTATGCTCAAGTTTGCCCCCTGCAACTGCGTATATTTAACCTGTATATCGTTGGAGACACTCTACCGAGTGCATGTTTCGCCGTATGCATTCGATACGTCGATGCCAGGCCACGGGCGGCTTGGGTCAATGTCGACAGGGTCTCTCCGACAAGGGATTCAGGAGGGAGTGAACAACATGGGTAATAAGCGAGTCGTAGCCGATTCTTCGCGCTGCATTGGGTGTCAAACCTGCATGGCGGCGTGTATCGAGGCGCACGACATCCCCGGTAACATCGCCGCGCCGCGCCTGCGCGTGACGCGTACGTACGAGATCTCCGCACCGGTGGCTTGCCATCACTGCGAGGATGCCCCATGCGCGAAGGCCTGTCCTACGGGCGCCTTGTTCTTTGATCCAAAGAACCATCGCATCGGCGTCAACGAGGACAACTGCATCGGCTGCAAGAGCTGCGTCATGGCATGCCCCTTTGGCGCCGTGAGCGTGGCGACCACGCAGGTTCCGGTCTTGATGGGCGACGTTCGCGTGGGTTCGCAGACCAAGAGCTTCGTGCTCAAGTGCGACCTGTGCGTGGACCGTCCCGGCGGTCCGGCGTGTGCCGAGGCGTGCCCGACCAAGGGCCTCACCCTGGTAGACGATGAGCGCCTGGCGGAACTGACTGCCGAGCGTGCCCGCGCCACCATCGAAAACGAGGCGTAGGCGGGCGGCCATACAAGCCCAACGATTGTCAAATAAGTACCGATTAATCGGTAGCAGAGAAAGGAAGGAGGGTGTCATGGAGAAGCATAAAGTGATTTGCCCGTATTGCGGCGCCGGTTGCCAGTTTAACCTCTTGGTCCAAAACGGCCAGGTCGTGGGTACCGAACCGCTCAACGGCATCACCAATCAGGGCGAGCTGTGCCTTAAGGGCATGAGCGGCTACGACTTCATCAACGACACCAAGATCTTGACTCCTCGCGTACTGCACCCGATGATCCGCCGCACTAAGGGCGCGGATCTTGAGCGCGTAAGCTGGGACGAGGCACTGGATTTCACCGCATCTAAGATGCAGGCCATAATTGACGAATATGGTCCTAACGCTGTCATGACCACCGGCTCTTCGCGAGGCGGCGGCAATGAGGCGAACTACGTTATGCAGAAGTTTACGCGTGCGTGCATCGGCACCCACAGCGTGGACAACTGCGCCCGTACTTGACACGGCCCTACTGTCCTCGGTCTGATGGACACGGTTGGTTCAGGTTGCATGTCATGCTCCATCCCCGGTATGGAGGATGCGGGCTGCATTTTCCTCTTCGGCTATAACCCTGCCGATTCGCACCCCATCGTCGCAAGGCGTATCGTGCGAGCCAAAGAAAAGGGTTGCAAGATCATCGTCGCCGATCCGCGCCATATCGAAACCGCGCGTATCGCCGATCTCTACCTTCCGATCAAGAATGGTTGCAACGTCGCGTTCCTCAACGCCTTTGCCAACTGCTTGGTCAACGATGGCCTCTACGACAAGGAATTCGTCGCCGAGCACACGAACGGCTTTGACGAGTGGTGGGAGACCATCAAGAACTACACTCCCGAATCCGTACAGGACATCACGGGTGTCGAGCCCGCGTTGATCCACCAAGCTGCCGAGATGTACGCCACGGCGAAGCCCTCTGCCATCATTGGCTGGGGCATGGGCGTATGCCAGCAGAAGCAGAACCTGAAGACGGTGCACACCATCGCCTCCATCGCCTGCGTTGCCGGCCAGATCGGCAAACCCAATTCCGGTCTCGCGCCCGTGCGTGGCCAGAATAACGTCCAGGGCTCCTGTGATATGGGCATGCTGCCCAACCTGTACCCTGGCTACCAGAAGGTCACCGACCCGGCAGTGCGTGCCAAGTTTGCCAAGGCTTGGGGCGTGCCCGAGGAAAAGCTCCCGCTCGAGGAGGGCTACAAGCTCACCGACCTGGGCCACCTGGTCGACGAGGGCAAGGTGCACTGCTTCTACAACTACGGCGAGGACCCGGTGCAGACCGAGCCCGATTCGGCCGGAATGCGCAAGACGCTCTCCGAGCTGGATCTGTTCATTTGCCAGGACATCTTTATGACGCAGACGACCATGCTCGCCGACGTCATCCTACCTGCCACCTCTTGGGGCGAGCACGAGGGTGTCTTTACCGCATCCGACCGTAGCTTCCAGCACTTTGACGCGGCCGTTCCGCCCAAGGGCGAGTGCCGTCACGACTGGGAGATCTTCGCGGACCTGTCTACGCGTATGGGTTACCCCATGCACTACGACAACACCGAGCAGATCTGGAACGAGTGCATCAGCCTGTGCCCCAACTTTGTGGGCGCAACCTACGAGAAGATGGCTCCCGAGGGCGGTTACGCCCAGTGGCCGGTCAAGAGCACCGATGTGAACGACCACGGTACGCCCGACATGTTCGCTGGCGGCAAGTTCACCACCAAGGACGGCCGCGCCAACCTGATGGCGCACGATTGGGAGGCGCCCTCCGAGCTTCCCGACGATGAGTACCCGCTCATCCTGTGCACCGTCCGCGAGGTCGGCCACTACAGCTGCCGCTCGATGACCGGCAACTGCAAGACGCTGGCACTGCTTGCCGACGAGCCCGGCTTTGTCCGCATGAATCCCGCGGACGCCCAGGCGCGCGGCATCAAGAACGGCGACATCGTCTCGATCCACAGCCGCCGCGGCCAGGTATACAGCCGCGCCGACATAAGCGACCGCATCAACAAGGGCACGGTCTACATGACCTACCAGTGGTGGATCGGCAAGTGCAACGAGCTGACCATGCACAAGGTCGACCCGGTCTCGCATACGCCCGAGGACAAGTTCTCCGCCTGCCAGGTCGACGCTATCGCCGACCAGGTCTGGGCCGAGGGCGAGGTGGAGCGTCAGTACACCGAGCTCAAGCAGGCTCTGGTTGACGCCGCCGCTCCCCAGGACGTTGAGCCCGGCGCCGCCAAGTTCGACGACGAGACGCACGTGAATCAAATCGTGTAGTCCCGTTCTCGTTGGCTTTTTGGGCCGGGCGTCCCGTACGTTCGGGAGCCCGGCCCGTTATTTTGAAAGGAAGTGGGGATGAACCGCTTCATCGACATCAACCCGGAGAGGTGCATCGGCTGCGGAACATGCCAGTCCGCCTGTGCCGACGCCCACCGGATGCAGGGCCTTCAGGATACGCCGCGCCTGGCGCTCGTGAAGACCGGCGGTATTTCGGCCGCCCTTGCCTGCCACCATTGCGAGGGTGCCCCCTGCGCCGAGGTCTGCCCGGTGAATGCCATCGAGCACGATGGCGATCGCATCCACGTCAAGGAGCAGGAGTGCATCGGGTGCAGGCTGTGCGCCATTGCGTGCCCCTTCGGAGCCATCCATCCCGATGGCACGTCTATCGCCGGTGTCGCAGGCATGTGCGACCCGACGCCTTCGTATCCTAAGTCCCTGAGCAGCCTGCTTACGTGGGCTCCCGGCCAGTACACCTGTGCTGTCAAGTGCGACCTGTGCGCCTTCGATCCGGACGGCCCGCATTGTGTGGCGGCGTGCCCCACCAAGGCGCTGACCGTCATGGGCGGCGCGGCCGATCGCGAGCTCGACGAGGCCAAGCGCCTGCGTTCGATCGAAAACGGTCCGGTCGTCGACGTTACCGCTGTGGCCCAGGGCCTGTCCGAGAAAGCAGAAGGGAGCGTAAACAATGGATAGCATGACGCTGTTTATCGCATCGCTTGCCGTCTCGTGCATCGGTGCGCTCGCCTCGGTTCTGCTGATCAAGGCCGATAACGCCGCCAAAACCGCCGGCTGCCTTATCGGCGCCGTCGCCGCGGTGCTTTCGTTTGTGGCCGGTATCCAGGCCGTGCTGGGCGATGTCACGTCGGTCGACACCATCGTGTTCTTCCCGTTTGCCCATTTCCAGCTGCTGCTCAATCAGCTGTCCGGCCTGTTCGTGGCGCTCATCTCGGTGCTCGCGTTTGCCGGATCGATCTACGGTCTCAACTACTTTGATGAGTACCCGGGCAAAAAGGGCCGCGCCGGCTTCTTCTTTAACACCTTTGTGGCGTCCATGATGCTCGTCATCACCGCCGACAACGTGTTTTGGTTCCTGGTCGCCTTTGAGCTCATGTCGCTGACCTCGTACTTCCTGGTCGTGATCGAGGAGAACGAGAACTCCATCCATGGCGGTTGGCTCTACTTTGTGATCGCGCACGTGGGCTTTGTGCTCATCATGGCGAGCTTCCTCACCATGACCAACTTCGCCGGTGGCTCGTTTGCCTTTGCGGATTTCCGCGCCACGCAGTTTAGCCCCGCGGTCGCATCCGTGTGCTTCATGCTCGCCTTCTTTGGCTTTGGCGCCAAGGCCGGTATTATCCCGCTGCACGGCTGGCTGCCCAAGGCGCATCCCGAGGCGCCGTCCAACGTATCGGCCCTCATGTCCGGCGGCATGATCAAGATCGGTATCTTCGGCATCCTCAAGGTGGGCCTCGACCTGCTCTCTGCCTCCGGCGTTCAGGTCTGGTGGGGCCTTATGGTCATGGTCTTCGGTGCGATCTCGTCGGTCCTCGGCGTGGCCTTCGCCCTGCAGGAGCATGACATCAAGCGCCTGCTGGCCTATCACTCCGTCGAGAACATCGGCATCATTCTGCTCGGCGTAGGCGCCTCCATGGCCGCCATGGCGCTCAACTCGGTCGGCATCGCCGTCCTGGCCCTGATGGCCGCCCTCTACCACACGTTTAACCACGCGATGTTTAAGGGCGAGCTGTTCTTGGGCGCCGGTGCGCTGCTGTACTCCACGGGTACGCGCAATATGGAGAAGATGGGCGGCCTGTTCCGTCGTATGCCGGCAACGGCCATCTGCTTCCTCGTTGGTGCGCTTGCCATCTCGGCTATCCCGCCCTTCAACGGCTTTGTGTCCGAGTGGTTTACCTACCAGTCGCTGTTTAACGCCGCCATGCAGGGCGACAAGGCCGTCATGATCGTGGCCGTGTTCGCTGCCGTCGCGCTTGCCATTACCGGCGCGCTGGCTGTCACGTGCTTCGTCAAGGCCTATGGTGTCTCCTTTGCCTCCGCGCCTCGCTCCGAGGCAGCGGCCAATGCCAAGGAGGTTCCCGCCCCCATGGTGTTTGCGCAGGGCCTGCTCGCGGCCATCTGCGTCGTGCTGGGTATTGGCGCTCCCGTGATCGCGCCCGTGCTGGTCGATGTCGCCGCGTCCGTGCTGCATCCGTACGGTGGCGTGTTTGCCGCCGAGGGCATGGAGCTCATGAACCAGTACTCCGGCGCTGCCACCTCCACGCCCGCGATCGCCATTGCGCTCGTGGTACTTGTCGGCCTTGCCTGCGGTTATCGCAAGCTCAAGACCGTCGGCAAGGTGCAGAAGTCCCAGCCGTGGGCATGCGGCTATGCTCCCAACGAGCATATGCCCGTCGTGGCCACGACCTTTGCGTCCGAGGTGTCCTGGTTTATGCAGCCGCTCTACACGCTGCGCGACCGCTGCACGGCCGTCTGCTGGTCCATCGCGCACTTCTTCCAGAAGCTCACCGGTGTGGCCGAGGCTGTGGAGCCCGTACCCGACAAGGTTCTCGTCGATGCCCCGCATAAGGGTGTCGAGAAGCTCGCCGACCTCGCGACTAAGCTCGAGGGCGGCAACTACAGCATCTATATCTGCTACATCGTCGCGGCACTCGTGGTGTTCCTCGTGCTCGCCGTGCAAATGGGTTAAGGAGGGGAGAGCATGAACAACATCGTACTTGCCGTTCTGCAGGGCGTGGTCGTCATGGCCGTCGCGCCGTTCTTCTCCGGTCTCGGCCGCGTGATCCGCGCCAAGATGCACAACCGTCGCGGCCCCAGCATCATGCAGGACTACCGCGACCTGGCCAAGCTCTTTGCGCGCCCCGAGTCCCAGAGTGAGGATGCGAGCTTTGCGCTGCGCATCATGCCGCCGCTGTTCTTCGCCGTCGCCTTTATGCTTGCGATGGGCCTGCCGCTCTTTACGGCACAAAGCCCCATCCCTGTCTTTGGTGACGCCATCACCATCATGTACAGCCTGGCGCTCGCCCGTTTCTTCTTCGCCCTCTGCGGTGTGGATTCGTCCAACGCCTACGCCGGTATCGGCGGCGTCCGCGAGCTGCTCATGAGCGTGCTCATCGAGCCGTCCATGCTGCTGGCGCTGTTTGCCGCCGCCCTGGTGTGCGGCTCCACCGACATCGCCTCCATGGGCCAGCACATCATGACGGGCGCCATCGACGCGCCGGTCGCCGTGATCCTTGCCGGCATCGCCTTTGCGATTGCCTGCTACATGGAACTCGGCAAACTGCCGTTTGATCAGGCCGAGGCCGAGCAGGAGCTTCAGGAAGGCCCGCTCGCCGAGCTTTCCGGCCCGTCGCTCGCCATGGCAAAGCTTGCCATGTCCATGAAACAGGTCCTGGTCGTCGCCTGGTTCTGCGCGATCTTCGTCCCCTGGGGCGAGCCCGCGACCGTGGGCGCCGCAGCCGTTCTGGGCGCGGTCATCTTCCTGGTGAAGTGCCTTATCGACTTTGTCGTATGCGGCGTGATCGAGAACTCCTGCTCGCGCTCGCGTTTTAAGGTACTCGGTAATCAGACCTGGGCCGTCGTTGGCATCGCCGTGCTTGCGTTTGTCTTCGTGGTCGTCGGCGTGTAGGAGAAGGGAGAAACAATGTCATTTGCAGTCAGTCTGTCCCTTCTCGGCTTGGTCGCTATCGCGGCCCCGATGGTGGCCTCGGTGCTCGTCGCCCTGTTCCCCCGTCCGTACGCCAAGTGGTTCAGCGTTTTGGGTGCCGCCGTCTCGACGGTCTGCACCATCGCCCTCGCCGCGAATTTCGCTGGCGCCGGCATGCCCGACACGCAGGTCCCCCTGATCTCGTTTGGGCAGACCCTCGTCATGGGATTCACCTTCGATCGCATGAGCACGCTGCTCGCGCCCGCCTTTGTGGGTATCGGCCTACTTGTCGTGATCTATTCGATCCCCTATATGAGCGAGAATAACCGTGAGCATCCCGACGCGCCGCGTCGTCGCTTCTACGCGTACCTCGCGACCTTCATCGGCGCCATGGCCGGCCTCGTGTACAGCTCGACCCTTTTGGGCCAGCTCGTGTTCTTTGAGATCACGGGTGCGTGCTCTTGGGGCCTCATTAGCTACTACATGACGCCTACGGCCAAGAAGGCCGGCATGAAGGCCCTGATCATTACGCATATCGGTGCGCTCGGCCTGTATCTGGGCGCTGCCATCGTGTTTGCCCACACCGGCACCTTCGCCATCACCGCGATTGCCGGCCTCGACGCCAAGCTCAAGGCTATCGTCCTTTTGCTCGTGCTGTTTGCGGCCTGGGCCAAGTCCGCACAGGTTCCCATGTACATGTGGCTGCCTTCGGCCATGGAGGCGCCGACGCCTGTTTCGGCCTACCTGCATGGTGCCTCGATGGTCAAGGTCGGCGTGTGCGTGTTCGCGCGTGCACTCGTCTCTGCCGGTGAGATTCCCGAGATCGTGGGTTGGGTCGCCATTATCGACGCCATGGTCACCATGCTCTTTGGTTTCCTTATGTACCTGCCGCAAAAGGACATGAAGCGCCTGCTGGCCTTCTCCACGATCGCCCAGCTCTCCTATGTGTTCTTTGGTCTGGGCCTTTCGGTCTTTGGCAGCCAGCTGGCCTTTGACGGTGCCGTGTGCCACATCTTTAACCACGCCTTCGCCAAGACCCTGTTCTTCCTGATTGCCGGCTCGTTCTCCTTTACGCTCGGCACGCGTATGCTGCCCAAGCTTCGCGGCATCGTAAAGAAGTACCCGATCTCGGGCGTGGGCTTTGGTGTCGCGGCGCTCGCCATTGCCGGCGTGCCGCCCATGAACACGTTCTTCTCGAAGTTCCAGATCATTGCCGGCGGTTTTTCCGTGGGTGCCGGCAACGTCGCGATCCTGGTGCTCGTGTGCATCATGGTCGCCGAGACCGTCGCCACCTTCGCCTGGTTCCTCAAGTGGATGGGCTATTGCCTGCCCGGCGAGCCGAGCGACGAGGTCGCTGCGGGAGCCCCGCTTCCCCGCGCGATGGCGTTCGTGTTCATCGTGCTCATCATCATGGTTATCGTCAGCGGCCCGCTTTCGGCCAGCTGGATCGGTTAGGAGGTAGAACGACATGGGTTATTCGATCGTCAACATCCTTGGCGGCCTTCTGATCGTCACGTCCACCATGGTGGTCGTCTCAAAGAACATCAAGCACGCCATCAGCTGGTATGTGGTGCAGTCGCTGGTGCTCGTGGGTCTGCTCGCCACGCTCGGTGTCACCACTGGTGCGCAGGAGCTGCTCATGTGGGCTGGATCTGCCTTTATCACCAAGGTCGTCCTGGTCCCTTATATCCTCAACCGCGCATACAAGAAGATGGGCGAGCCGAGCGACGCATCGCTCAAGGCCGGCCTTAAGCCCGCGTGGGCCATCTGCATCATCGCCGTGGAGGTCGCGATCTGCTTTGCCGTCGTGACGCAGATCAGCCTGCCCACGGCCGAGGTCGCAACGCCTGCGCTCGCCATTAGCTTCGCTCACTTCTTTGTGGGCCTCACCTGCATCATCTCGCAGCGCAACATCATGAAGCAGATCTTCGGATACTGCCTTATGGAAAACGGCAGCCACGTGACGCTCGCGCTTTTGGCCCCCACCGCTCCCGAGATCATCGAGATCGGTATCGCCACCGACGCCATCTTTGCCGTCATCATCATGTCCATCGTCGTGCGTCGCATTTGGGACGACTCCCACTCGCTCGATGCGCGCGACCTGTCCGAGCTGAGGGGGTAGTCCATGGAAACGTTGATTCTCGCCCTGCTCGCGACTCCTTTGGTGTTCTCGCTGGTCATGGCGTTTTTGCCCAAGAACACGTCCTATAACGTGTTTGCCGGTCTCAACCTGGTCTCCGTCGCAGCCGTCCTGGTGCTGTCGATTGTGACGGCCGGTGACGTCCTTATGAGCGGCGACACCGCGAGCGCTCTTGGCCTGTGGTTCCACCTCGATTCGCTGGGCGCCATCTTTGTGCTGCTCATCGGCTTTATCGGTTTTCTTACGGGGCTGTTCTCGCTGCCCTATGTAAAGGCCGATATCGAGGAGGGCTCCATGCCCGCCGAGCGCGCCAAGCAGTATTTTGCGCTGTTTAGCCTGTTTGTGTTCACCATGCTGCTCGCGTGCCTGTCCAACAACATGATCCTCACGTGGGCCGCCGTTGAGGCAACCACGCTTTCCACCGTGTTCCTCGTGGGTATCTACAAGAACAAGACGGCCCTCGAGGCTTCTTGGAAGTATGCGATGGTCTGCACCGCCGGCGTGGCCTTTGGTCTGTTCGGTACGCTGCTGATCTACGCCAACGCCGCCGACGTGATTCCCAACGCCCACGAGGCAGCATTCCTGTCGTGCGTGCTGCCGTATGCCGACCAGTTCGACCCGACGCTCATGCGCCTCGCGTTTGCGTTTATCGTGATCGGCTTTGGCACCAAGGCCGGCCTGTTCCCCATGCACACTTGGCTGCCCGATGCCCACTCCCAGGCCCCGAGCCCTGTCTCGGCCCTGCTCTCGGGCGTGCTGCTTAAGTGCGCCATGCTTGTGATCATGCGCTTCTACGGCTTTACCATCCAGGCCGTGGGCGCCGAGTATCCGCAACTTTTGCTGCTGATCGTCGGCACGCTGTCCATTTTGGTGGCGGCGCTCTCGATGTTTCGCCAGGACGACCTCAAGCGCCGCTTTGCGTACTCGTCTGTGGAGAACGTGGGCGTTATCGCCCTGTGCCTGGGAATCGGTGGCCCGCTGGGTATCGCCGCGGCCCTGCTGCACTGCGTGTTCCACGGCTTTACCAAGACGCTTGCCTTCTGCGTGTCCGGCAACATCCAGCACGCTTTTGGCACGCGTAGCCTGGCCAAGATCCAGGGCGTCGTCGAGGTTGCCCCCGCAACCGCCGCGCTCGCCGTCCTGGCGCTGCTCGGTCTTGGTGCCTTCCCGCCCTTTGGCATGTTCATCTCCGAGTTCCTGACTTTTGTCGCCGGTGTTACCGCCGGTCCCATGTGGCTGGTCGTCGTGGTCGCCCTCGGTCTTACCGTGGCCATCTCCGCGCTCACCCGCATCGCACTCAAGTCGGTATTCGGCCATGC
>CAVEET010000138.1:0-12105 GCA_963614835.1 Bulleidia sp.
CATATATGGCTCCCGTCCCGTTTCCATTTAATGTTCTAGGCGATTATAACGGAGCCCGCCCTCCCCGATACCCAGACCATCAACAGGCACCAACCAAACACGCCCACCGCAACCACCGGGGACCCGGGGTAGATCATTTGGGACGGGAAACAAGGCACTCAGCACCAACAATGAAAACGTCACAGGCAAAGCCAAAGCCAGCGAACGGGCACCAGAGCGAGCAAGCTACCCCCTGCACCAACAATGGCAGCGCCGCAGGTGGAGCAAAAGTCAGCGAAAGCCCGCCAGAGCGAGCAAGGTGACGTGAAAGAGGAGGGCATAGGCCTTTTGGCCATGCCCGACGATTGAACGTCAGATTGCCGCTCTGGCGGGCTTGCAGCGTCGAGTGGTTCCGGCGTTTGGTAAAACGCCGGAACACAAGAGCGCCCCCTCCCGCGCACGGAACGGGAGGGGGCTAAAGGTAGGAGTCTACCGGTGGGTTGACCCCACCGGACAGACGATGACCAGGTGATCCTTTACAGGATCGTCAAGGTTTCCGTGGGGTACCCGTTGGGTACTTAGAGCAACACGCAGGCGACGGTCAGGATGATGGCGCAGACGACGGAGAGCGCGACGATGAGCTTAAGGGCAAACTTGAGCCAGGTCGTCCACTCGATCTTGGCCAGGGCGAGACCGCCCATGATGGCGCCGGAGGTCGGGGTGAACAGGTTCACGACACCGATGGCGGCGGAGAAGATCATGACCATGACCTCGGGCGAGAAGCCGAGCTTAACAGCCAACGGTCCCATGATGGGCATGGAGACGGTGGCCATACCGGAGGTCGAGGGGATCAGGAAGGACAGGCCGAAGTAGACCAGGAAGCTCATGGGAGCGAAGATCACGCCGGACAGGCCAGCCAGAGCATTGGCGGCAGCGTCGAGGACGAAGACGTCGAGGCCGGTGTTAGCCATGAGGACGGAGATACCACGGGCGAGGGCGATGACGAGAACAACGGACATCATGTCGGCAGCGCCGGTGATAAAGGTGTTAACGATCTGCTTCTCGGACAGGCCACCGATGATACCGATCAGGACGGCCATGAGGAAGAACCAGGTGGAAGCCTCGTCGAAGTACCACTGGCCAATGGGCAGGCCGGTGATCAGGGCAGACCAGCCTTGGACGACGGCGTTACCGTCGGCGTCGTAGACAGCGCCAGCGTCGAAGAAGTTGGCGACGCCCTCGTTGAGGTCGGCCAGCGGAATGAAGCCGACGATCATGACGACGAAGGTGAAGGCGAAGGCGATCAGAACACCCTTCTGACGACCGGTGAGCTTGACCTCCTTGTGGACCTCGGAAGCAGCCTTGCCGTGAGCCTCTTCGGCGTCCTTGAGCTCCTGCATCGACAAGATGGTGGAACCCTTGTCAGCCTTGACCTTCTTGGCGTAGCTCATCACGAAGAAGATGGACATAGCGGTAGTGACAATCCACAGGACGGCACCGAGGCCGATGATGATGGACTGGTTGACCTCAATGCCAACGCCGGTCAGAGCGTCGACGGCAGCGCCGACGGCGAACGGGTTAACCGTGGAGCCCAGGCAGCCGCAGCCAGCGCCGAGCAGGACGGTAGCGGCACCGACCATGGGGTCGAAGCCAGCGGCCATCATGGTAGCGGCGAGCAGGGCGTAGAAGGGAACGGTCTCCTCGCACATACCATAGGTGGTACCACCGAGGGAGAAGATGAGCATCAGCACGGGAATGAGCATAATCTCGTTGCCCTTAAGCTTCTGCACCAGAACGGCGATGCCGTTGTCCAGAGCGCCGGTCTCGGTCATCATGCCGAGGAAGCCGCCCAGGATCATAACGAAGAGGCAGACGGGCAGAGCGTCAGCGAAGCCCTTAATCGGGGCGGTGCAGAAATCGCTCAGACGGGCGGCAGTAACCGCGCCGCCGGACGTGCCGGAGACGATAACGGTAATCACTGCGACAATTGCCAGCAGAGCAAGAAGAATGGTGAACGATGAAGGCATACCGCGCTTTTTCTTAGCGGTCTCAGTCATAGTTCTCATCCCCCCTTCATAAATCATTTACTGATCTCGCCAGAAGCGGCTCTTCCGTGCCGTGCCTGCCGCTTGATGCGAGATTATTACCAGATAAAACTGCTCGGGGTGTGCAGCAATACACCCCGAGCGAGATGCTAGATGCTCTTACTTGAGCGTGGCGTACATGACAGCCTTGATGGTGTGCATGCGGTTCTCGGCCTCGTCGAAGACCTTGGAAGCGGGGCTCTCGAAGACCTCGTCGGTGACCTCCTGCTCGGTGATGCCGAACTGCTCGCACTTCTCGGCGCCAATGGTGGTGTTGGTGTCGTGGAAGCTGGGCAGGCAGTGCAGGAAGATGGCACCCGGGTTGGCCATAGCCATGACCTCGGAGGTGACACGATACGGGGTGAGCTGAGCGATGCGCTCGGCCCAGACCTCGTCGGGCTCGCCCATGGAGACCCACACGTCGGTGTAGATAACGTCGGCACCGGTGACGCCGTCCTTGACGTCGGTGGTCAGCTTGATGGTGCAACCGTTGGCCTCGGCGATGGGCTTGCAGGCCTCGATGACGTCGTCAGCGGGCATGCACTCCTCGGGGCCGCAGGCCACGAAGTTCATGCCGAGCTTGGAGCAGACGACCATGAGGGAGCGAGCGACGTTGTTCTTGCAGTCGCCCATGAAGACGAGGGTCTTGCCCTTGATGTCGTAGTTGAAGTTCTCCTGGACGGTCAGGATATCGGCGAGCATCTGGGTGGGATGCCACTCAGTGGTCAGGCCGTTCCACACGGGCACGCCGGACTTAGCAGCGAGCTCCTCGACGTCGTCCTGGGCAAAGCCACGGAACTCGATGCCGTCATACATGCGGCCGAGAACACGGGCAGTGTCCTCGATGGACTCCTTCTTGCCCATCTGCGACGAACCCGGATCGAGGTAGGTGACGCCCATGCCCAGATCCATGCCGCCGACCTCGAAGGCGCAGCGGGTACGAGTGGAGGTCTTCTGGAAGAGCAGAACGATATTCTTGCCCTCGAGATAGCGGTGCGGAACGCCAGCGCGCTTCATATCCTTGAAGTTCTTGGAGAGCTTGAGCAGGTACTCGATCTCCTCGGTGGTGAGGTCGAGAAGCTTGAGGAAGCTACGGCCGGAGAGGTTAACACCCATGGTTCGATTCCTTTCGAAGAAATGAATTACGTAAGTATTAGTGTTGCCCGTTTAACGGGCGAAGCCGGTGCGGTTGTAGGGGGACCGCACCGGAAACGGAAAGACTTAGAGGTCCTCGCGCCAGAAGGGCATGCTCATGCAGCGCGGGCCGCCGCGGCCGCGGGAGAGCTCGGCGGAGGGCACGACGAGAAGGTCCAGGCCCTCCTTGTACAGCACGTCGTTGGTGACGGTGTTGCGGGCGTAGACGCAGATCTTGCCGGGCTCGACGCACAGGGTGTTGGAGCCGTCGTTCCACTGCTCGCGGGAGGCCGCGATCGGGTCGCCGCCGCCGCAGGGGATCAGCTTGACCTGGTCGACGCCGGTGGCGTCCTCCAGGACGTGCTCGAGGGTGTCCTCGATCAGGCGGATGTTCACGTCGCCCGGGTTCTTGCCGGCGGTCAGCTCGTAGACGCGCAGGGTGCCCATGATGGCGGGGTGGATCGTGAACTTATCGACGTCGATCTGGGTGAAGACCGTGTCGAGGTGCATGAAGGCGCGCGAGACCGGGATGTCGAAGGCCAGGATGCGCTCGACCTTGGAGTCGGAGTTCCAGAAGATGTTCTGGGCCATGACGTCGATCGCGGCGGCCTGGGTGCGCTGGGAGATGCCGACGGCGAGGGTCTTCTCGTTGATGTTCAGCACGTCGCCGCCCTCGGTGTGGAACTGGCAGTCGCGGCGGAAGTACAGCGAGACGTCCTTGTAGTCGGGGTGGTACTTGAAGACGTACTTGCCGTACAGGGTCTCGCGGTTGCGGGTGACCGAGTACATGCGGTTGAGGTTGACGCCCTCGCCGATGACCGCGAACGGGTCGCGGGTGAAGTAGAGGTTGGGCATCGGGTCGATGATCAGGTCGGACTCGGACTCGGAGTTGACCAGGGAGTCGAGGGTCGTGGACGCCGTGAGGGGCATGTCGATCTCGGACTTGGTCATGCCGGCCATGGTCTTCTTGACGAACTCGAGGTTGTCCTCGATGGAGTCCAGCTTCTCGCGGACGATCTGCGGCATGTGCTGGCCGCGGATGCCGGCCTCGGCGATGTACTGGTCGGTGAACTCGGCGCGGGCGCCGGGGACCTGGTCGAACACCTCGGCGACGAGGTTCTCGAGGTAGAGGACCTCCACGCCCTGGTCCCTCAGGATCTGGGCGAAGGTGTCGTGCTCCTGCTGCGCGACCTCCAGGAACGGGACGTCGTCGAACAGGAGTCGCTCGAGCTCGTCGGGCGGCAGGTTGAGGAGCTCGTCGCCGGGACGGTGCAGGCAGACCTTCCTGAGCTTGCCGATCTCGGAAGGCACGTGCAGACCTTTCGTCATGGCCTCCTACCTTTCTTTCGGGCCCTTGTCAGGGCCGATTCGTTAGCGCCCCTCCGTGTGAGGCGTTATTGCTGACGACATATTTATATCCAAAATCAGCTCATACTTCCACCTTGCCCCCGAACGGTTTTTTATAGGGGGTGAACGGCATACACATATACTTCACGCATGGCACACTTCATCTTAATAAAGCGTATTTACGTGCTTAAACGCGTTTTAATCCTAAAATCAAATGGAACTAAACTTTGTTAAACCATCCTCAAATTGCATATTTCCAATAAAGCTATGAATAGAATTAGCGGTTCACACCGCGTCTCAACCATTTTCATTTTTATTCAGAAAAAAGTTTGTCCTATTCATTTCTGATAAATAAATTACCGTTTACCAGACGCTTGATACCGTTCACCGGAAACTCAGTATAAGGCCCAGCGGATACCGCCTCGCTTTACGGCCCCATTTGTAACAACTTGACTTCTCGGTATAGAAAAACGGACCCGCTTCCCCTAGGGAAACGGGTCCGTTTTCGATTATCTTCGGCTAATTTAGATAAGGCCCCCGAAGACCATCGGAATCCTAGCGATCGAACTCCGCCAGTGCCTCGCCCAAAAGCCTCAGGCCCTCGCGCAGAACGTCCTCGCTCGCGCAGTAGCCCAGGCGTGCGCCGCAGGGAAGCTCAAAACGGCTACCGGGGACCAGCAGCACTCCCCTCTCGGACAGCAGGCGCCTGCAGAACTCCTCGTCATCCTCGGGAATATCCAGCTGGATAAACGAGGTGGACACGCCCTGCGGGGCCGTCCAGGAAACGCGATGCTGCGTATCGATCCAAGCCTGCGCGATATCGCGGTTGCCAAACACGATCTTGCGATTGCGCTCGAGAATCTTATCCTTGTGCTCAAGCACATAGGTCGCCAGAGCATCGTTGAACACGCCGCCGCAGATCATGGTGTAATCGCGATAGGTACGGATGCGGTTGGACACCTCTTTGTCGGCCAGGACCCAGCCCACGCGGGCCGCAGGTGTCGAATAGGTCTTCGACAACGAGTTGGTGACAATGGCCCTCTCGTACACGTCGACCATCGACATAAAGGACTCAGTGTTCTCAAGCGGCAGATACACCTCGTCGCACAGCACGTAGGCGCCCACCGAGCGGGCGATCTCGGCAATCTGGCCGAGCATATCGGCATCGAGCACCGTACCGATGGGGTTAGATGCGTTGTTTATGCAGATAAGCTTGGTGTTGGGACGCACCAAGCGCTTGAGTTCCTCGATATCGGGCTTCCAGCCGAGTTCCTCGCGAAGCTCCCAATACTCGACCTCGGCGCCCAGCGTGCGCGGAATCTCGTAGAGCGGCGCGTAGGTGGGCCACTCGGCGATAACATGGTCGCCGGGCTCGACCACAGCCATGATGGCGTTGAGGTTAGCGCCCGTGCAGCCATTGGTCTGCAGAATGTGATCGGGATTGACCTCCCGACGATACAGCTTGGCAACCTCGGCCTTAAACTCCGGCGAGCCCTCGATCCAGCCGTAGTTCATCTTCTCGCGGTCCAGGCGCTCGTAGAACGTGGCGCCGTCCTGCTCGTCGAGCGCGCGCAGCTCGCCCATGGTAAGCGAGGAGATCGTCGACTGGGCGATATCCCACGTGGCGCTCTTCTCCCAAACGTTGAGCCATTCCTCAACGCCGATTGTCTTGATATCCATGGCCAAGCTCCTTACAAAAGCAGTCATCCAATCGAGTTGACGTTCCTCATACAAGAATGGGGCGGTGCGAATACCCGCACCGCCCCAATGGGAGACATCTAATGGCAGCTAGATGTATGTATTAAGACCTGTACGGGTCCTTGAAGACCTTAGAGGTCCTCGCGCCAGAAGGGCATGCTCATGCAGCGCGGGCCGCCGCGGCCGCGGGAGAGCTCGGCGGAGGGCACGACGAGAAGGTCCAGGCCCTCCTTGTACAGCACGTCGTTGGTGACGGTGTTGCGGGCGTAGACGCAGATCTTGCCGGGCTCGACGCACAGGGTGTTGGAGCCGTCGTTCCACTGCTCGCGGGAGGCCGCGATCGGGTCGCCGCCGCCGCAGGGGATCAGCTTGACCTGGTCGACGCCGGTGGCGTCCTCCAGGACGTGCTCGAGGGTGTCCTCGATCAGGCGGATGTTCACGTCGCCCGGGTTCTTGCCGGCGGTCAGCTCGTAGACGCGCAGGGTGCCCATGATGGCGGGGTGGATCGTGAACTTATCGACGTCGATCTGGGTGAAGACCGTGTCGAGGTGCATGAAGGCGCGCGAGACCGGGATGTCGAAGGCCAGGATGCGCTCGACCTTGGAGTCGGAGTTCCAGAAGATGTTCTGGGCCATGACGTCGATCGCGGCGGCCTGGGTGCGCTGGGAGATGCCGACGGCGAGGGTCTTCTCGTTGATGTTCAGCACGTCGCCGCCCTCGGTGTGGAACTGGCAGTCGCGGCGGAAGTACAGCGAGACGTCCTTGTAGTCGGGGTGGTACTTGAAGACGTACTTGCCGTACAGGGTCTCGCGGTTGCGGGTGACCGAGTACATGCGGTTGAGGTTGACGCCCTCGCCGATGACCGCGAACGGGTCGCGGGTGAAGTAGAGGTTGGGCATCGGGTCGATGATCAGGTCGGACTCGGACTCGGAGTTGACCAGGGAGTCGAGGGTCGTGGACGCCGTGAGGGGCATGTCGATCTCGGACTTGGTCATGCCGGCCATGGTCTTCTTGACGAACTCGAGGTTGTCCTCGATGGAGTCCAGCTTCTCGCGGACGATCTGCGGCATGTGCTGGCCGCGGATGCCGGCCTCGGCGATGTACTGGTCGGTGAACTCGGCGCGGGCGCCGGGGACCTGGTCGAACACCTCGGCGACGAGGTTCTCGAGGTAGAGGACCTCCACGCCCTGGTCCCTCAGGATCTGGGCGAAGGTGTCGTGCTCCTGCTGCGCGACCTCCAGGAACGGGACGTCGTCGAACAGGAGTCGCTCGAGCTCGTCGGGCGGCAGGTTGAGGAGCTCGTCGCCGGGACGGTGCAGGCAGACCTTCCTGAGCTTGCCGATCTCGGAAGGCACGTGCAGACCTTTCGTCATGGCCTCCTACCTTTCTTTCGGGCCTTTCGGCCGAATCTCTCAGCGCCCTTCCATAGCGGACGCTGCTTGCTGACAGCTCTAGTTATATCCAAATTCCACCCGCAATTCCACCTCGCCCCCGAACGGTCAACAAAGTGCGATGAACGGTATATCGCATGAGATTCCCCCATAATGTACTTCGGCGTTCTAAAGTAACTTTTCTAAGGTAAACGCTCTTTTTTCCTAAAAACTATTTGCAATTGCATCTCTAAACTTTTGATTCAGAATTGCATAGCTAAATCGGTTTTATGTATATAAATGATGTTTGTTTACGTTTCCGCCTGCATTCAATGATATTCAGCTATCCATCATTCTTATTCACACTTATGTACCAGTTGAGTGAGGATATAGACCGCTTGCAGACGAGCAGGGCGTCAGTCCTATGACTTGTCAGCGTAAGAAGTAGGTAAAGATACCGTTCACGCGATACGTTCGTGCCAGCGGTCGACTAAATTGAGACAATAGTGAAAAGTGTTAGGCTACCGTCCTCTGTGGGGACTGAACGGACAGATGCATATGCCGAGCAAAATCGAAAAGAAGCAAGCCGCCGCAAAGCTGCGCAAACCGCCGCGCGACTTCTCGTACACGCAAAACCGAGAGCTTAGCTGGCTGCGCTTTGACAACCGCGTGCTTGACGAAGCCTTCGATGAGACCGTTCCGCTGTTCGAGCGTCTAAAGTTCGTATCGATTTTCGAGTCTAACCTCGACGAGTTTCTCATGGTGCGCGTGGGCGGCCTGTCCGATCTGGCGGAGCTCAAAAAACAACCTGTCGACAACAAGAGCAATATGACCGCCTCCGAACAGGTCGATGCTGTCATGGCCGAAATGCCCGGGCTCCTTACCCGTTGGGAATCCATCTTTAAGAGCATCGAGGGCAAGCTCGACACCTTGGGCGTTCACCGCGCCCGCATCGATTCGCTTACGCCCGAGGAGCGCACCTTTGTAACCCGCTACTTCCAGGCCTACGTGTCGCCGGTCATCTCGCCGCTGGTCATCGATCCTCGCCACCCCTTCCCCAACCTACGCAATGGCGCGCTCTATCTGGCCTGTGGTCTGGACGGCGCCACCGACGAGGAGAGCCTGCTGGGCCTTATCGAGATTCCCGCCTCGATGAACCGCGTGGTCGAGATCCCCTCGCCCACCGGCACCTACTCCTACATCTTGCTCGAGGACGTCATCCTCGCCTGCCTGGACAGCTGCTTTGGCTCCTATAAGCCGCTGGATCGTGCGCTGATCCGCGTCACCCGCAACGCCGACATCGATCCGGACGGCGAGGGCGTCGAAGAGGAAGAGGACTACCGCCAGCACATGAAGCGCATCCTCAAGAAGCGCCTGCGTCTGCAGCCGGTAGTGCTCGCGGTCTCGGGGTCGCTCGAGAAGGCAACGCTCAAGACTATCCGCAAGGCGCTCGAGCTTTCGCGTCGCTCGGTCTTTACCTGCGATATCCCGCTCAACCTGGGCTACGTCTTTGGCATTGAGGGCAAGATTCCCGAGCACCTGCGCAACGAGCTGCTCTTTACGCCGTTTAAGCCGCAGCCCAACCCCACCATCGACATGACCCGCTCCATCCGCGAGCAGGTGCTGCAGCACGACAAGCTGCTCTTCTACCCTTACGAGGCCATGAATCCGTTCCTGGATCTGGTACACGAGGCAGCCTACGACCCCGAGTGCATCTCGTTGCGCATCACGCTCTACCGCGTGGCCAAGCAGAGCCGCCTATGCGAGTCGCTGATCGATGCCGCCGAGAACGGCAAAGAGGTCACGGTGCTCATGGAGCTCCGCGCGCGCTTTGACGAGCAGAACAACATCGAGTGGGCCGAGCGTCTGGAAGAAGCGGGCTGCACCGTCATCTATGGTTCCGAGGGCTTTAAATGCCACTCAAAGATCTGCCAGCTCACCTATCGCGAGGGCATGGCGCTTACACGCCTGACGCTGTTGGGCACCGGCAACTTTAACGAGAAGACGGCCAAGCTCTACAGCGACTTTATGCTCATGACCGCCCACCCCGGCATCGGCGAGGACGCCAACCTGTTCTTCCGCAATCTGTCGCTGGGCAACCTGCGCGGCGACTACCGCTTCCTGGGTGTGGCGCCGGTCGGCCTCAAGCCGCTCATCATGCGCGGCCTGGATCGCGAAATCCAGCGCGCCCTTGCCGGCGAGCCCGCCCGCGTGTTCTTTAAGCTCAACTCGCTGACCGACCGCGAGGTTATCGACAAGATCGCCGAGGCATCGTGTGCCGGCGTGCGCGTAGACATGATCATCCGCGGCATCTCGTGCCTCAAGCCCGGTGTTCCGGGCAAGACCGAGAACGTGCATGTCCGCTCCATCGTCGGACGCTTTTTGGAACACGCGCGCGTCTATGCTTTCGGCGTGGACTCGGACATGATTTACCTGAGCTCGGCAGACATGATGACGCGCAACACCGAGCACCGCGTGGAGATCGCCTTCCCCGTGCTCGACCCCACCTGCCGCGCCCTAGTGCACGAGTACATGGGCATGCAGCTGCGGGACAACGTGAAGGCCCGCAGCCTCACGAGCGACGGCACCTGGGTCCCCGTGGAGCGTGCAGAGGGTGAGAAACCCTTCAACTCACAGGAAGCTCTACTGGAGCGTGCCTATCGCAACGCCGAGGCCGCGCCCGAGCCCGTCATTGAGGCGGAACCTGCCCCCGAGGCCGAGCCGCAGCCAGTAGCACCCAAGGTCCAAGAGGTCCAGGCGACCGTCATTGAGCCCGAGCCTGCACCTGCACCTCGGCCCGAGCCGCAGGTCACCAAGCCCGCACCCGAGACGAGCGCCCGTCGCGATAAGCCCGCCGGCAAGACCAAGGCCATCGAGCGCCATCGCCCCGGTCGCGTGCGCATGGGCCTGGGTCTGATCGGCCTGGGTCTTAAGACGCTCATTACAGGCAAGACGAAATAGTCGTTTGTAGAAGCAGTTTGTAGAAGCGCCCCGCATTTGAGGAAAGCCTCGGATGCGGGGCGCTTTTCCCTGCTACCATGGTGCGAGCAACAACGCGAATGACAGGCAGGAATATGAAGCTCACTATAGAATCGATGACCTACGGCGCCGACGGGCTGGCGCACGCCGACAACGGCAAGGCCGTCTTTGTGCAGGGTGCCGTGGCAGGCGACACCGTCGAGGCCGAGGTCGTACAGGACGGCAAGTCGTTCATGCGCGCCCGCACCACCGAGATTTTGGAGCCAAGCCCCGATCGCATTCAGCCTCCCTGCCCCTTCGTGGGCATCTGCGGCGGCTGCTCGTGGGGCAATCTCTCACGCACGGCACAGCTCGCCGCCAAGGAGCAAAACCTGCGCTCCACGCTCGAGCGCATCGGCAAGTTCGCGCCTGAGCAAGTCGATGAGTTGGTACAGCCCATCTGCCACGCCAAGGACGACTGGGGCTACCGCAATAAAATCGAGCTCGAACCGACCGTCGTCAACGGTCGCGTGCGCCTTGGCATGCATGGTGTCGACCCCAGCAAAATCGTGACCGTCGATACGTGCCCGCTGTTCGATAAGCGCTTCCCGAAGGCACTCAAATCGGTCGTCGGTGCGCTCAATTATCTGAGCGGCAGCCACGACCTGGGCCTCGAGCGCGTGGGCATTCGCGCCTCGCGTCGCACCAAGGCACTCGAAGTGGCGCTCTGGACGCCTACGGGCTCTTTCCCGCGCTCGCAAGTCTCGCGCGTGTTGGCAGACGCCGCGCACCCCACAAGTGTCGTACGCGTGATGAGCAAGGGCGAAAAGAAGGCCCGCCGTGTTTCCAAGGTCGAAATGCTCGCCGGAGAGGGCTCATGGACCGAGAATATCGCCGAGGGTCAGATGCGCTTGTCTGCCCCGTCTTTTTTCCAGGTCAACACCAAGGGTGCCGAGATTTTGATCGAGCTTGTCATGGAAGCGCTCGATCCGCAGGAAGACGAGCTTGCCGTGGACCTGTACTGCGGTGCCGGCACCTTTACCCTGCCGCTCGCCCGCCGCTGCGACTTTGTCGCCGCCGTCGAGGCCTACGGCCCCGCCGTGCGCGACCTGCGCCGTAACCTGGAGATCAACAAGCTTGATAACGTCGACGTCATTGGCGGAGACGCGGTGCGCGAGTTCCCCGACCAGGATGCCGACGTCTTGGTGGTCGACCCGCCGCGCGCAGGCCTCGCCCCCGAAGCGATCGACCTTATCGCCAGCACGAGTGCCCGCGATGTCGCCTACGTGAGCTGCGACCCGGCCACCCTGGCGCGCGATCTCAAACGCTTTGTCGAAGAAGGCACCTTCTCCCCCGTAAAGATCACGCCAGTCGACCTGTTCCCACAAACCTTCCACTGCGAGACCGTCGTCCACCTTAGGCGCAACTAGCCACTTAATCATTGCTCAGAAAAATCATTGGGAAATCGAGCGTGGCAAGCGGAGGTCTTCGGGGTATAAGACGGCTAATTGTATGCCGCCTATGAAAGGAACCCT
>CAVEET010000139.1:0-2499 GCA_963614835.1 Bulleidia sp.
TTCGCCGGCGTCGATACCATCCTGGTAAAGCCGCAGGCGACGCAGGACCTGTGGTATACGCAGATCTTCCGTATCTTTGAGCGCCGGGCCCTGCGCGACCTTCACTGCGAGGAATAGGTCTCGCTATGTCCCAGCACACCAAACACGGCTGCGACCATATCTTCTTTATCGGCTTTTTGGGCGCGGGCAAATCGACGCTCGCGCGCAACGTGGGCACCATGTTCAAGCGGCGTTTTATCGATACCGACCGACTGGTCGTGCGCCGTTGCGGTAAGTCGGTAACCGAGATTTTTGAGACCGAGGGCGAGGATCGTTTTCGTGAGCTCGAGACCTCGGCGCTCCGTTCGCTCCAAAGCGAGCGCAGCCTGTTGGTTTCGTGCGGGGGCGGTATCGTCGAGACGCCGGTGAATATTGAGCTGATGCACGATATGGGTACGTGCGTTTACCTCGAGGGCGACTTCGAGGATTCGATTCGCCAGATTCGTCGGTCCGACACGCGCCCCGATTTCCGCTCTCCCGAGCATGCCGCGCGCCTGTTTGAGCATCGCCGTCCGCTGTATCGCCAGGCCGCCGACCTTACCCTTGATATTCGCAACAAGTCCTTCGAGGACGTTTCCTACCTTTGTGCCGAGATGCTTTTGGAGCGTGGGCTGCTATGATTCGCCGTCAACTGATCAATTTCCAAAACCGCAGCGTCGATGTCCGTGTCGGATTGGGCGCGTTCGAGGAGTTGTCGCGCATGTTTGCCTCGGCTGTGGGCAAGCCTAAGCGCGCGATGGTCGTTTGGAACGACGCCACATCCGAGCGTTTTGGTGAGGTCGTCGAGCATGCGCTGGTCGACGCCGGTTTTGCCGTGTCGCTGCTAGTCCTCGAGGTTTCGCCTGCTGGTGCCACGCTGGCCGATGCCGATGCGATCTTTGGCGCCCTGTCTGCCAACGGCGTTACCTGCGACGATCTGGTTGTCGCCGTTGGCGATGCCGCAACCTGCTCGGTTGTTAGCTGGTGCGCCAACCAGTGGTGTGGCCGAACCGAGTGCGCGCTGCTGCCGACGACCTTCGACGCCATGCTCACGGTCGCGACGACCATGAAGCCGCTCGTCGCCTCGTCGGCCAATGCACTTCCCGCCATCGCGTTCCGTCCCGAACCGGGCTTGGTCGTGTGTGACCTCGACCTTGTTCGCGAGGCGGATCCCGAGGACCTCAAGCTCGGCTATGTGGTACTTGTTGGCACCATGCTTTCGAGCAGTAAGTCCCGCTGGAATCAGTTTACTGAGACCGTCCCCGAGATTCTCGCGGGCGAGGAGGTCGCGCTCGTCAATGCCGTTCAATGGTCTCAGACTGCCCGTAAGGACGTACTGATGGCCACGAACCCGAGTGCTCGCCATGCGCTCGATTTTGGCAAGACGGGGGAGCGTACCCTGCGCGCCTGCTTGGGCGATGCGGCTTCGCAGGTCCCTGCCTATCAGCTGTTATCCGAGGGCATGCGCTTTGAGGCGCGCCTAGCACATGATGCCTGCGACTTCGATATCGATTACGTCTTTGAGGTCGATGACTGCCTGGAGGACTTTGGTATCGAGGAACTTGCCTTCGATCTGGAGCCTGCCGCATATATCGAGGAGTTCCGCAGGCAGCAGTTCGCCCGCTCAAACCGTAGCATGTTGCCGCTGCCCGCGGCACTCGGCGCCATTCGTCTAACGAGCGTTGAGGACGAGGTTCTTGAGCGCCATGTTCACGCCTACTTGGCTTCTCGCAAAGAACTTCTCTAAGATTTATTGACATCCATCGTCTTTCGTATCATGTTGAGGGGCGGGTTTTCAATCGGTTGCGGATCGCATGCGATTCCGTCGTTCGGTTGAGACCCGTCCCGTCTATATAGAGACAACAAGAAAGGAAACTGCATGTCTGAGTTTGCTGCCGGTCCTGCCGGTCGTATCGAGCGTGTCCGTGCCCTGATGGTCGAGCGTGGCTACGATGCCATCGTGGTGCGCGACGAGGCTAACCTTCGTTGGCTTACGGGCGTTAAGGGCGTCTTCGACTACACCTTCGAGTTCCCGCATGCGGCGTTTATTACGGTCGACCAGTGCCTGTTCCACACCGACTCGCGCTACCTCAACAGCTTTGAGGAGAACACGCCCGCCGGCAGCCCCTGGGTCTACGACATGGACGAAGGCACCATCCCTGGTTGGGTCGCCGACAAAATCGCGGCCAACAAGTGCCGTGTCTGCGCTGTCGAGGATGATATGCAGATTAATTTCTACCAGGGCATTCAGCGCGGCCTGGAGGACCGCTCCGTCGCCTGCATGCTGCCGCTGATGCACGACGACATCCGGAAGATGCGCGCCATCAAGGATGCCGAGGAGATCGAGCTCATGCGCCACGCACAGTCGATCACCGACGCCGCCTTCCAGCACATGCTCGGCTTTATTAAGCCTGGTATGACCGAGAAGCAGGTTCGCAACGAGCTCGAGAACTTTATGTTCGCCAACGGCGCCGACAGCCT